>JBKJON010000099.1:0-3661 GCA_046595715.1 Marmoricola sp. | reverse complement strand
CTCCGGCCCTACCTGCAGGGCCGCGAGGTCCTCCCCCGCGTGGACGGGGCCTGAGCTTGTCCAAGCCACACGTGCCTGACAACTGGCATCCCCGGGTGGTCGCGCTCGACATCGACGGCACGCTGCTGAAGTGGGTCGAGGGGTCGGGCCAGAGCTATGAGCAGATCTCCCCGGTGCTGTACGCCGCCGTGCAGTCGGCCGTCGACGCCGGTGCCCACATCGTTCTCGCGAGCGGTCGCTCACCGCACGGCATGGACAAGATCGCCGAGCTGTTCGACCTGCCTCGCGAGGGGGCCGACCGGCTGTGGGTGGTGGCCTCCAACGGCGCCGTGATCTTCCGCTACCCGCCACTCGAGGTGGTGCACGAGGAGACCTTCGACGCCCGCGCGGCGGTGCGGATGGTGCTGCAGGAGCACCCCGAGGCCCTGGTGGCGGTCGAGGAGCGTGGTGTCGGCTACCGGGTCAGCCGGCCGTTCCCCGACGGTGAGCTGTCCGGCGAGATGATCCAGACCGAGATCGAGGACATCGTCGCCGGGCCGGTGAGCCGCGTGATCATCCGTGACCCGACCGCCTCCGCCGATGACTTCGTAGCCATGGCGGCGCGTCTCGGGCTGCACGGCACCGACTACGTCGTGGGGTGGACCGCCTGGCTGGACCTCGCGCCGGTCGGTGTCTCCAAGGCCTCCGGGCTCGACCACGTCACCCGCGAGCTCGGCCTGGGCAGCGAGGACGTGCTCGCCATCGGTGATGGCCGCAACGACATCGAGATGCTCCAGTGGGCCGCCCGCGGGGTCGCCATGGGACAGGCTGTGCAGGAGGTCCACGACGCGGCCGACGTCAGCACCGACACCGTCTACGCCGACGGGGCCGCCGTGGAGCTCCGGCGATGGTTCCCCTCGCCCGAAGGGTGATGAGGCCGACGGCTCAGCCACGGTCATCGGTGAGACGACGAGCACCACACGTTCGGCGGAGGACACATGCAGCTTCCTGAAGTAGTCACCTCCCCACGGCTGCGTCTCCCCCTGGTCACCCCCGAGGACGCGGCCGGCATGCTCGCCGGGCGACGTCGTGTCTCCTGGCACCGCGACTACCCCCGCCGCTCGGACCAGGACGCCGCGACCATGGTCAAGGCCGACAACCCCCACGCCTCCTGGGGGCCGCGGCACATCGTCCGCAGCGGCGACGGCCTCGTGGTCGGGTCGATCGGCTTCTTCGGGGCCCCGGCAGCGGCACCGGACGAGGTGGTCGAGGCCGAGGTCGGCTTCGGGCTCGTCGAGGAGGCTCGCGGCCACGGCGCCGTGCACGAGGCGCTCACCGCGCTGCTGGAGGAGACCGACCGGGCCGGCGTACGCATCCGGGCGAGCGTCAGACCCGAGAACGGGGCCAGCCTGAAGCTTCTCGCCGCCTGTGGCTTCACACAGCTGCGGGGCTCGACCGAGGACGGCGAGCTCATCATGGTCCGGCCACTTTAGGACGCGCAGGTTGCCGGGACGTACAGTGAAGTACATGCCCCCATTCTTGGCCGTCAGGCCTGAGCACGTCCTGCTTGCGCTGGAAGAGTTCGACCGCATCGGGGCCGACGAGTTCCTCTCCCGCTACGGCTTCGACGCCCAGGGCGAGTTCGAGCTCGTGCATGACTCCGAGTCCTACGACTCCATGGCCGTTCTCGGCGTGGCCCACCTGCGTGCGACCGGCGAGCTGGCCCCTGCTGAGGACTTCGCCGGTGGCGCCGAAGGCGCCGCTCGCGTGCTGGTCGGCCTCGGTTTCGCCGTCGACGGCGAGCCCGCTCCCGAGGTCGAGGAGGGGCCGACGACCATCGATGCCTCCGAGATGGGCGACGACGCCGCCCGCACCACCTGGGCCGAGGCCGCACGTGAGGTTCTGATCGAGACGGCCGGCAAGTACCACGCGGTCATCACGTCCAAGGAGCTGGCCGCGAGCGTCATGAGCCGCAGCAACATCGTCACCAAGCGCCCCAGCCACTACTGGATCGGCGACGTCCTCGGCCGCGTCGCGATGGACAGCGCCAAGCGTGGCGAGCCCCTGCTGTCCTCCCTGTGCGTCAACGCCGACGGCAGTGTGGGCGCGGGCTACACACCCAGCGTCGTCGCTGCTGGTGGCGAGATCTCCGGGGACCCGGACGACCACGCGGCGCGGGAGCGCCTCGAGTGCTACCGCGTGTTCGGTGCCGACCTGCCCTCCGGTGGTGGTTCCTGGGCCCTGACCCCGCGCCTGAGCGCCTCGCGCAGTCGCGAGCGTCGTGCAGCCGCCGCGGAGAAGATGCCGCCGCTGTGCCCCAAGTGTCACACCGCCGTGCCCTCGACCGGCATCTGCGACTACTGCGACTGAGCTCCTAGAGGTACATCCCGCCCTGCGAGCTCGGCTCGTGGGGCTCCTCGGAGCCGGGATGACCGTGCTCGCCGTGCATGCCGGGCATCGCACCCGGCGGCAGGGCGCGCATCTGCTCGAGCTGGGAGCGTGCGGCCATCTGCTGGGCGTAGATCGCGGTCTGGATGCCGTGGAAGAGGCCTTCGAGCCAGCCGACCATCGTGGCCTGCGCGATGCGCAGCTCCGACTCGCTCGGCGTCGCGTCGTCGAACGGCTGGATCAGCCGGTCCAGCTCGTCGTCGAGCTCCGGTGCCAGACCGTCCTTCAGCTCCTGGATGGAGGTGTGCAGCACCGAGGCCAGGCGCTTGCGACCGGGCTCGTCGAGCGGGGCTGCCTTCACCTCCTCGAGGAGCTGCTGCACCATCCGGCCGATCCGCATCACCTTGGCCGGCTGTTCCACCAGCTCGGCGACGTTGCGCTCGCGACCCTCGTCGTCGTGCCCCTCGTCGGGTTGTACGACGACAGGCTGCCCGTCCGGACCGATCACCGCCATCTGGTCGTGCGGCGTCTGGTCCTGTGATGTCGACATGCCGTCGACCCTACCCACCCACGGTGAGCAGGATCTTGCCGCTGTGCGAACCGGACTCCATCAGCTCGTGGGCCCGGGACGCCTCCTCGAACGGCACCCGTTCGTGCACGAAGGTGGTCACCAGGCCCTCGCCGATGAGCGGCCAGACGTGCTCGACGACCTCGGCGCAGATCGCCGCCTTCTCCTCGGTGGGACGCGCGCGCAGCGACGTCGCGAACAGCGCAGCGCGCTTTCCCATCATCGCCCCGAGGTCGAGCTCGGCCTTGGTGCCACCCTGCATGCCGATGACGACCAGGCGCCCCTCGGTCGCAAGCGCAGCAAGGTTCTGGGCGAGGTACTTGGCCCCCATGTTGTCCAGGATGACGTCGGCGCCTCCAGCCTCCTGGACCACCTCGACGAAGTCCTCGTCGTGGTAGTTGATGGCCCGCGCGGCCCCGAGCTGCTCGCACAGCTCGATCTTCTCCGGCGACCCGGCGGTGGTCAGCACCGTGACTCCCAGCGCCTTGGCCAGCTGGATGGCGAAGTTGCCGATACCGCCCGCTCCGCCGTGGACGAGCAGGGTCTCCCCCGCCTCGAGCCCGGCGACCATGACCAGGTTGGACCAGACGGTGCACGCCACCTCCGGGATGGCGGCAGCCTCGACCAGCCCCACGCCGGGCGGCAGCGGCATCACCTGGCCGGCGGGAACGGCCACCTTCTCGGCGTACCCACCGGAGGCCAGCAGCGCGCAGACCTCGTCGCCCA
>JBKJON010000182.1:0-5040 GCA_046595715.1 Marmoricola sp. | reverse complement strand
GCGGAGTGCGAGCTGACCAGGTCCTGCTTCATGTAGCCGAACTCGACCGCGGCGATCGCGCCGCCGAGCGCCTGCACACGGTCGATCTCGGCACGCGCCTCCTCGACCATCGTGGCGACCTTGGCCTCGATCACCGTCGAGCCCTCGAAGATGTCGTCGTACTCCAGCAGGTCGGACTCGAAGGCCAGCACCTGCTGCAGGCGCAGGGACCACTGCTGGTCCCAGGGCCGGGGCAGGCCGAGCGCCTCGTTCCACGCCGGCAGCTGCACCGCGCGGGCACGGGCGTTCTTGGACAGCGTGACGCCGAGCATCTCCAGCACGATGCGCTGGATGTTGTTCTCCGGCTGTGCCTCGGTCAGGCCGAGGGAGTTGACCTGGACGCCGTAGCGGAAGCGCCGCATCCTCTCGTCGGTCACGCCGTACCGGTCACGCGTGATCTCCTCCCACAGCTGCACGAAGGCCCGCATCTTGCAGGTCTCCTCGATGAAGCGCACCCCGGCGTTGACGAAGAACGAGATCCTCCCGACCACCTTCTCGAAGTCCTCCTCGGCCACTTGGCCCGCGTCCTTGACGGCGTCGAGGACCGCGATCGCGGTGCACAGCGCGTAGGCGAGCTCCTGCGTCGGGGTCGCCCCGGCCTCCTGCAGGTGATAGCTGCAGATGTTGATCGGGTTCCACGTGGGGATCTCGTTGACGGTGTAGGAGATCACGTCGGAGATCAGCCGCAGCGAGTGCTCCGGCGGGAAGACGTAGGTCCCGCGGGAGAGGTACTCCTTGATGATGTCGTTCTGGGTCGTCCCTGCCAGCTGGTGCGCGACCTCGAGCGGCTCCAGGTCGGGGTTCTGCTCCTCCGCGACGACCTGGTAGAGCGCGAGCAGCCACATCGCCGTGGCGTTGATGGTCATCGAGGTGTTCATGCCGGTCAGCGGGATGTCCGCGAACAGCCGCCGCATCTCGCCCAGGTGCGGGATCGGGACACCGACCTTGCCCACCTCGCCGCGCGCGAGGGCCGAGTCCGGGTCGTAGCCGGTCTGGGTCGGAAGGTCGAAGGCGACCGAGAGTCCCGTCTGCCCCTTGGCGAGGTTCATCCGGTAGAGCTTGTTGGACTCGATCGCCGAGGAGTGACCGGCGTAGGTCCGCATCACCCAGGGGCGGTCCTTCTGGGGCCTCGCGGCGGGCATGTCGTTCATGGGCCTGAGGGTAGGCCCGCGGTGGGGTCTGCGGTATCAGGTGTGGACTCTCTCACTTTGCGGCGTGGGTCACACCCGCCGCCGCTCAGACAGCAGCCGGGTGCTCGGCAGGCTCGACCTGGAGCATCCAGCGCAGGTGGGAGAGGTGCAGCAGGCGGCGTACGCCGGGAGTTCCGCCGGTCAGCACCACCCGCTGGCCCTTCCGCTCGGCGACGCGGTTGGCCACGGCCAGCATCTTCAGGGTGGTCAGGTCGAAGGAGTCCACGCCGGAGATGTCGACACGTACGTCGCCGGCCTGCTCCTCCAGCATCCGGTAGACCGCAGCTCGGAGCTCGGCTACACAGCGCACGTCGAGCGAGCCGGTCGGCTGGAGTGTGTTGCCGCTGGTCGTCAGCTCCACGGAGGCCCCCTGTCTCCCACCAATATCGATCCTGAACACGCCTGTGCGTATCAAGACTCGCTCATGAACCAGGAAATACCTCCTGGACCCAACTTTCCACCGGTTTTCGGACTAGCGGGACTAGTCCGGAAGGCGGGAGACGTCGGCTCCGACGGCCGCGAGCGCCTCGGCGAACCAGGGGTAGCCCCGGTCGATGTGCTGGGACTCGGCCACGACCGTGGTGCCCTGCGCCGCGAGCCCGCCCAGCACCAGCGCCGCCCCGGCCCGGATGTCGTGGGCGACGACCGGCGCCCCCGAGAGCATCGGGACACCACGGACGACGGCGTGGTGTCCGTCGGTGCGCAGGTCTGCGCCGAGGCGGGCGAGCTCCTGGGCGAACATGAACCTCGCCTCGAAGACGTTCTCGGTGATCATCGCGGTGCCGGACGAGACGGCGGCCAGCGCCATGGCGAAGGGCTGCAGGTCGGTCGGGAACCCCGGGTAGGGCAGCGTCGCCACGTCGAAGGACGTCAGTCGTCGATGCGCCTGCACGCTGAAGCCGGTCGCCGTCGGCTCGATCACCGCCCCCGAGGACGTCAGCTTGTCCAGCACGATGTCGAGATGGTCGGTGACACCCCCCTCGATGTGCAGGTCGCCGCCCGCGATGGCGGCGGCGAAGACCCAGGTGCCGGCGACGATGCGATCAGTCACCGTGCTGTGCTCCACCGGGTGCAGCTGCTCGACCCCCTCGATGACCAGCGTCGAGGTGGAGATCCCGTCGATCCGGGCACCCATCTTGGACAGCATCTGGCACAGGTCGATGATCTCGGGCTCGCGCGCCACGTTGTCGATCACGGTCGTGCCCTGGGCCAGCACGGCAGCCATCACGAGGTTCTCGGTGGCACCCACCGAGGGGAAGTCGAGCCACAGGTTGGCACCGACGAGACCGTTCGGGACCTCGGCCACGACCTGCCCGTGCTCGATGCGTACGACGGCGCCCAGCTCCTGCAGGCCGTGGATGTGCATGTCCAGGCCGCGGGAGCCGATCGCGTCACCACCGGGCAGGGCCACGCTGGCGCGACGACACCGGGCGACGAGGGGACCCAGGACGGCGATCGAGGCCCGGAGGCGGCGTACGAGCTCGTAGGGGGCCTTGTGCTCGAGCTGCTCGGGCACGTCGATGGTCGCGCGCCCGGCCGTCGACTCCCTGGTCGGGTCGGCGTCACCGGGATAGGCGATCTCGACCTCGCAGCCGAGGGTGCGCAACAGCTGGCCCATCACCGCGACGTCCAGGATGTTCGGCACGTTGTGAACGACCGAGCGCCCCGGCGCCAGCAGCGAGGCCGCCATCAGCTTCAGGGCCGAGTTCTTGGCCCCGCCGACGTAGACCGTCCCGGACAGCGGCAGAGTCATCGGCCCTTCGGAGAAGACGCGGAAGCTGCCCATGCGCGCCACTCTAGTGAGCCGGGTCCGTCGAGGGTGCGCAGCACGTCGAGCCACGCGTCGGCCGCACGTGGCGAGCCGCCTAAGGTGGGCTCATGGTGAACCTGACGCGCATCTACACCCGCACCGGCGACGCCGGCAGCACCCGGCTCGGCGACATGAGCGAGACCACCAAGACCGACCTGAGGCTGCGGGCCTACGCCGACGTCGACGAGACCAACGCCCACCTCGGGCTGGTGCTCGCGACCAGCGAGCTCTCCGATGACGTCGCCGTGGTGCTCACCCACATCCAGAACGACCTCTTCGACGTCGGTGCCGACTTCTGCACCCCGGTCGTGGCGGACCCGGAGTTCCCGCCGCTGCGGATCGAGCCCGACTACGTCGACCGCCTCGAGGGCTGGTGCGACCACTACAACGAGGAGCTGCCCACGCTGCGGTCCTTCATCCTCAACGGCGGCACCGCGGCGGCCGCACACCTGCACGTGGCGCGCACGGTCTGTCGCCGCGCCGAGCGTTCGGCCTGGGCAGCCCACGAGGAGTACGCCGAGACGATGAACGTCCTCGCCATCAAGTACCTCAACCGTCTCTCCGACCTGCTGTTCATCCTGGCCCGCCACGCGAACCGCGAGATCGGCGACGTCCTTTGGGTGCCGGGCGGCGAGCGCGGCGTACCCCCGGAAGCGGAGTGACGGGAGCACATAAGGGAGGGGGTTCACGGCCGGTCCCGGCCGTTCTCGGGTGTTGCAACGCCCCAAACGTCAGGGATCCCCGGGTACCCGGGGACTCCTGCAGCCCCCTAGCGCGAAGGGCGCGACCCCGGCGGCCCCGCCTCGAGCCACGACTGCAGCCCGGTGAGCGAGCTCGGGCTCATCGCCAGCTCCACGTCCCCCCGCGGGGTCGAGCACACGACGACCACGTGGCCGGCGTAGAGGGCATACTCCTCGGAGGCACGGGGCGGCCGCTGGGAGGCGAAGCTGAGGTCGTTGCGTCGCCAGTGGCGCTTCGGCACCGGCAGCGGCGAGAAGATGCGGTACCAGTCGAGCGAGTCCTCCCGGTAGCGGCCCAGCCCCAGCACCCAGCCTCGGCCGTCCGGTTGAGTGGCGTCACGGACACTGAGCTCGAAGGTGCCCCCGTGCCGGGAGAGCACCCGGCGACGCAGGACGAGGAGGACCCCGAAGAGAAGGACCACGAGCAGAACAGCACCAGCCGAGTCGACCAGCCACTGCCATACCGGCATCGATCCCTCTTCTCTGGGGCGTTCGATCGTGAGGTCACAGCCTAGGAGATGGCCGGGAACGACCGAGGGCCGCCCCGTGACGGGACGGCCCTCGTGTTCGGGTCCGGTGCGCTGGAGGCGCTGGTGCGGTCAGGAAGCCTGCTCGGCCGCCCGCACACGTGCCTCTTGACGGCGTACCTCGGCCCGGGCGTCGTCGTCCATCTCGCCGTGCTCCTTGGCGCTCTCGAGGTCGTGGCGCGCCTTCTCCAGGTCGATCTCGTGCGACATCTCGGCGTGCTCGGCGAGGACCGAGATGCGGTTGTGCGCGACCGAGAGGAAGCCGGCGTCGACCGCTGCGATCCAGGTCTCGCCGTCCGTCGTCTGGATGTCGACGATCCCGTCGACCATCAACGACAGCATCGGGGCATGGTTCGGCAGGATGCCGACGTCGCCCTCCGTGGTGCGGGCGACGACCATCTTGGCCTCGCCCGACCACACGAGCCGGTCGGCTGCGACCAGCTCGACGTGGAGGGCGTCGTTGCTCACGACGACTCCCCGGTCTGCTTCTGGATCTCCGCCCAACGCTTCTCGACGTCGTCGAGGCCACCGCACATGAAGAACGCCTGCTCGGCCACGTGGTCGTACTCACCGTCGGCGATCTTGTTGAACGCCTCGATGGTGTCGGCCACAGGAACCGTCGAGCCCTCGAGGCCGGTGAACTGCTTGGCGACGTAGGTGTTCTGCGACAGGAACCGCTGGATCCGGCGGGCCCGGGACACGATGATCTTGTCCTCTTCGGAGAGCTCGTCGAC
>JBKJON010000442.1:0-6650 GCA_046595715.1 Marmoricola sp. | reverse complement strand
CTTCTCTGGACCAGTGTGAGCCGGAGTGGGAGCGAGAACTCATCAGCGGCATCTCCTCAACGGTGTGGGGACGGCGCTCAGGTCCGGGGTAACAGGTCGTTGAGTGTCCGCAGCCAGTCGGCGATCGTGGGGACCGTTGAGTCCCCGACGGCGGTGTCGATGCCGAGGTAGCGCAGCCCGACCAGCGCGAACGTCACCAGGGACAGCACCAGGCCGATCGAGGCGAGCAGGCCGCCTGCGACCAGCGGCCGACTGGCCCGGGCGAGGCCGAGGACCGAGGTCACCAGGGCCACGGCGGCCAGACCCACGCACACCGCCGTCATCAGCGAGAACGGCACCGCCACGACGGCGACGAGACCGGCCAGGAAGCCAACCTCGGCCGCCGCCGACGTGTGCGCGGGCAGGGCCGGTGAGCGGACGAAGAGCTCGCCGAGCGGGTCGTCCTGAGGCGCTTCGCCGCGCTCGAGGTCCTGTGTCGTCATGGGACGAATCGTAGGTCCGTGGGCGGCCGTTGGACCCTCGCCCGGCCGTGTTGCGGGGCCGGGATGAGCGGGGCCGGGTTGCGGGGCCCGGGTCGCGGGGCCGGGATGAGCGGTCCCGCGACGAGCGCTCGTTCAGCCGCGCATGGTGGCGGCGAACCAGCGGCTGGTCCACGGGCGGTCGATCCTGACGCGCTGGCCGCTGCGGGGTGCGTGCACCATCAAGATGTGCCCCTTGCTGCGCCTCAGGAACATCGCAGCGTGGTAGACCCGGCCGCCGTTGCTGAAGAACATCAGGTCACCGCGACGCAGCTTGCTCTTGGCGATGTGGCGCGCCCGCTTCGCCTGGGCCGCCGCGGTGCGTGGGAGCGAGATCCCGGCCTTGCGGAAGCTGAACTGCAGCAGGCCGGAGCAGTCGAAGGCGCCCGGCCCGGCGGCGCCGTACCGGTAGGGATCCCCGACCTGCTGGAGGGCCACGGAGGCGGCGCGGGCGACCCGTGGACTCTTGGCCGAGGCGTCGGCCACCGGGCCGAACGCCGTGACCGCGGCGAGGACCGCGAGAGTCAGGATCGGGAGCAGGACGGCGTTGCGGGTGCGCACGAGTGACAGCACAGGGTGGTTCCTTCCCAACGCCTGTGGGGTGAGCTGTCGGGTTGGAGCTGGAAGTGCTCCGCCACATGATCGTGACTTCACCCCGAGTGCGGTCTCCCTGAGGAGGTCGCGCGTGGAACCTGTGGGTCCCCCACTCCTGCCCGCATGTGTTCGTGGGGCATCCGGGACTGGGCAGGACTCGGCGTGCCCCAGGATGATGGTCGTCCGCCGAAGGATAGTCCGAGACGATTCCGTTGTCTCCTGGGCCGACGGACGACGAGATCGTCTCGGACTACCCAGAAGCCCCGTGCCGGTGACTCAGAGCTCGACGGTCTCGTTGTTGCCGACGTCGGGCCGCTCGCCTGTGACCTTGGACTTCGCGAACGCCAGGGCGGAGGCGATCCGGCCGCCGGGGCTGTCCCAGTACTCCGCCGAGTCGGCCTCGACGAGGAGGAGCTGGATGTTCTCGGAGTCCTTGCCCTCGGGGAACCAGGCCTCGACGGTGGGGTTCCACAGCTCGTCGATCCGGGCCTGGTCGCGCTGGAGGCTGGCGTGGCCGGTGACCGAGAGCCAGGTCGAGCCGTCGGCGAAGGCGAGGTTGACCCGCTTCTCCGCGGTGACGTTGGCAGCCTGCTCGCTGGTGCCGTCCAGGAAGAACCACACGTCACCGGTGTCGGTCACCTCCTGGGGCGTCATCGGGTGTGAGTGCAGCCGGCCGTTGTCGGCGACGCCCACCGAGGTCAGCATGCAGAAGCGGTCACCGCGCATGATCTCGACGACCTTGTCCTGGGCGAGATCCTGCTCGTGGTCAGACATTCGTGTCTCCATTCGGGTTCGGGTCCTGGTTACTCCTGGGGGCAGTACCCGGAACCCGCCACGCCAGTCACTCGCGCCTCGACGGCTCAGCGAGCCAGCCGCTCGTCCAGATGTACGACGACCGTCTCGCCGGCCTCCTTGCCGATCCGTCGACGCACGGTCGCCTTGACCGGAAGCTTGTGGGTGCCGTCACCGAGCGCCATGAACGAGGTCGTGATCGGCTCGCCGTCCACGCGGCCGCGGACCTTCACCAGACCACCCGTCCCGAAGAAGCTGGCCGAGTCCGGCATCACGACGTAGGTCCAGCCGCCTGCTGACGGGCTCTTCTGCAGCGTCGCCGTGAACGCGTGGTCGAGCGGGCCGGGCCCGTGTGTCGGTTCCGTCATGGTGCTGCCTCCTGTGGCCGGGCTCCCGGGCGGAACCGTCACAGGTTCCGACCCCCGCGGCTTCAGGAAATCATCGATCAGCAAGGCGTGGCGCCGACACCGGACAACTCGCCCGAGTCGGATGGAACCACCTTAGACGCCCGCTTTCCCCCCTAACGTCCCAAGCATGAGCCTGCGCCGCCGTACCGTCCTGCGCGGAGCGGTGGCCCTCGGGGCCGCCGGCGCCGCTGCGCCGCTTGTCGCCACGACCGCCGAGGTGGCCTCCACCAGCACCCTCTACGACTGTGTCGTCGTCGGAGCGGGCCTCTCCGGCCTCGCGGCGGCCCGTCAGCTCACCGCTGCGGGCAGGAACGTGCTCGTCGTGGAGGCGCGCAACCGCCCCGGCGGTCGGGTGGAGAACATCCCCACGCTCAGCGGCAACCTGCACTTCGACGGTGGCGCCGAGTTCGTGGGGCCGACGCAGAACCACATCCAGGGCGCTCGCGGACGAGTCCGGGGTGGCCACCTTCCCGACGTACAACGAGGGGACCAGCCTCTACTGGCGCGACGGGGTCATCCAGCAGTACCCCGCCGCCATCGGGATCCCGATCAACCAGTCCATCGGCGAGACCGCGCTCGGCATCGCCAAGCTCTCGGCCATCTGCCTGACCATCAAGCCCGGTGAGCCGTGGGAGCACCCGCTGCCCGCCTACTGGGACTCGATCACGTTCAAGCAGTGGATCGACCGGACCGTGCTCACCGCCGACGCGCGGCTGCAGTTCTCGCTGATCTGCAGCTCGACGCTCTCCGTGGGAGCGGAGTCGATCTCCGCGCTCTTCATGTTCAGCTACATCGCCGCCGCTGGTGACAAGAATCACCCCGGGACGATGTTCCGGCTCCTGAACACCTCCGGGGGTGCGCAGGAGCGCTTCTTCGACGGCGGTGCCGCCCGGGTTCCGAACGCGATGGCCGCCGAGCTGAGCTCTCCCATCGTCTAATCCGCCCCGGTCACCTCGATCGACACCCGCAGCGGCAAGGCCCTGGTCGCCACCAGCCAGGGCACCTTCCAGGGCAGGCGCGTGATCGTCGCGATGAGCCCGGCGATCGCCGGCCGGATCAGCTACCCCGGTGGCCTGACCACGGCTACTTCGGCAGCGACGCCCGCACCAAGGCGGTCGACCGCGGCTACCAGCGCTGGGACGGCGAGACGTACTCCTGGGGTGGCCCGACCGGCCTGCCGGGGCTCGGCGTCCTGACCCGTGCGGGTACGGCGCTGCGCCAGCAGACCGGCCTCATCCACTGGGCGGGCACAGAGTCTGGGTTCTACTGGCAGGGCTACATGGACGGGGCGGTGACCGCCGGCTACCGCACCGCCGACGAGGTCCAGGCCGCCCTGGGCTGAGACGTCCTCAGCCCGCCCGGCCGATCCAGGCGGAGACGGCATCCACGAGCGTGAGGCCGGCCAACCGCCAGGCGAACAGCCTGGCCCAGTGGCCGGTCCCTGGTGACTCCTCGCTGATGACGGTGGCGATGGTGCCCGTCGCGTTCTCCCGGGTCGGGTCGGGCGCCGGCATCGTGAGCGGTCGAGCGCGCCCGGGGCGCTCGCTGCCGATGACCGACGCGACGTAGAACGAACCGAGGAACGACCGGCGGTGCGGCAGCGCGATGCCCGCGTCCGCCGCCACCCAGTGCGGACGTGAGCGGGCCCGCGCACCGGTGTCCAGCCAGGCCTCGTGGACCACGGCCCCGCCCTGCACCGAGAGCAGGGCGTCGCGGCTCTCGTCGCAGCGGTAGACCGTCTCGGCCGGAGGGAGCCGCCCACCTGTGGGCAGTGGCTCCGAGCTCCAGACGCACAGGAGCGGGCGTGTCAGCCGCGGGTTGGGGTCGCGGAGCAGCACCACGTAGGCCCGCCGCGGCTCGGTGGCAGCGGCCTCGAAGTCGCGGAGGGCGAGCCACACTCCGAGCAGCTGCCGGCAGACCCAGGCGAGCGCGGCGAGTCCCAGGAAGGCGAGCGCGAGGAACAACGGCCGGGAACCACCCAGCGCCACCGACCCGACGAGCACCACGACGGTGGCAGCGGCCCAGGCCAGGCACCGTTCGCGGGTCTCGGCGAGCGAGTCACCCAGGACCTGGCCGACCTTGGGTGCCCGGCGCGACGACGGCCGTGGCGCATGGATGTCCCAGGGTGACGCGGGGTGCGCCGCGGTCCACTCGTCCGCCTGCTGCTGCTCCCGCTCCCGGGCCAGCCGCGCCTCGCCGGCGTCGACCAGGTCCCGGTTGACGCGGGCACGCCGGCTCGCCCAGGCGTTGGGCAGGAACACCCCCGCGAGGTAGCCGAGGAGGCCGCAGGCCCCCATCGCCCCACCCCCGGCGAAGGTCAGCAGCGCCCCGAGCGCGATGGCGGGCTGGAGGGCGTAGGTGCGGCCCGGCACCGAGGCGCCCTGCAGCCACGGCAGCAGGGCGTCGACGTACGCCGCGGTCTGGACCGCGGCCAGCACCGTGAAGACGACGGCCAGCCCGACCGCGCTCCACCACGAGTCGGCGGAGGCGACCAGCGCCGCAGAACCCGCCAGGGAGGCGAAGACGACCGCCAGCGAGACCGTGAAGGCTCCCGGGGGCCAGGCGCGGTCGTCGCGCGGGAACGCTGCTGCGTCGCTCACGATCCGCATGCTCCCACGGACGGCTCGTCGGGATGCTGCTCCGGCTCACTCCCCAGGCGTCACCCCCGACGCGTACCTTGCGAGGATGCCGACGACGACCGGGAAGGACCGCGGTGCCTCGTGGCGTGCACGAGTGGTCTCCCGGGGCCTGGATCCCGTGCTCGTCGTCGACCTGCTGCAGAGCGGCAAGGCGGCTGTCGCGGGGATGGTCGCGTGGTACGTCGCGACCGACGTCCTCGGCCTCGAGCAGCCGTTCCTGGCGCCGTGGTCGGCGGTCCTGGTCGTGCAGGCGACGATCTACCGGACGGTCTCGCGTGGAGGCCAGCAGGTCGCGGCCACCTTCGCGGGCGTCTTCCTGGGGTGGGGTTGTGGCGGAGTCCTGGGTCTCGGGCCGCTCGGCATGGGCGTCATGCTCGTGGCCGCCTTCGCGCTCGGACACCTCCGTTGGCTGCGTGACGAGGCGACGACCATCGCCACCACCGGCATCGTGGTGATCGCCACCAACGCGATCGCCGAGTCCAACCTGCTCATCGGCCGGTTGGCCGACACCACCATCGGGATCGTCGTGGGCCTGCTCGTGAACCTGCTGGTCTGGCCACCCCTGCGTGACCGGGCCGCCTGGGCGCGCGCCGGAGGGTTGCCGCCCGAGATCGCCGGCGTGCTCGGCGAGATGGCGGCCGGCCTGACGCCGGACCTCGAGGCGGCCGAGACCAAGCCGTGGATCCGCGACCTGCGCCGGATCGACGAGGGCATCGACGAGGCCTGGCGCCTGCTCAGCCAGGCCCGCGAGAGCAGCCGGCTCAACCCGCGCCGCAGTCGTCCGGCCGGGCTGGAGGACCTGGTGGCGACCCTGCACCTGCTCGAGCAGGTGGTCGCGGACACCCTGAGCATGGCGCGCACGCTGACCACCAGCGCCGAACGGGCGACCCTGTGGAACGACGACTTCCGGGCGCCCTTCAAGCAGATGCTGGTCGAGACCTCAGATGCCCTGGCGACACGTGACGGCGCCCGGCTGCGCAGGATCCGCGAGGAGCTGGGCGGTCTGGCCGACGATCTCTCCACGGACACGCTGGCCGGGTCGGCCTGGTACGAGTACGGCGGGCTCCTGGTCAACCTGCGCAACGTGGTCGACGCGCTCGTCCAGGTCTCGGAGTGGAGCGAGGGGTCGGGTTCCACCCCGGTCCGCAGCAAGCGTCAGGTCCCTCGTTTGCGGCGTCCGGGCGGCGGGTACTCCGAACCCGATGACGACCTCAGACCGCGGACCCCTTCCTGAGCACCAGCGCCCCGACGGCGTCAGCGACGCGACCGTCTCGGGGCTGGGCAAGTTGTCGGAGGCGCTCGAGGTGGTCGAGGCTGCTCGCGGTCACCTCTACTCCTTCCACCGACTGTGCGGCACCGCCGACCTCACCCTCGGCGAGGCCGTCGAGGAGCTGCGCGAGGCCGGCCACACCGACCTCGCCGACCGTCTAGACCGAGAGCTGGTGGGTCGCAACATCCTCGAGGGCCGGTGGAGCTTCCAGCTGGTCGAGGAGTACGACGACACCTACTACTCGGCGTTCAGGGACCTCGAGCGGCAGGCGCGTGACGACCTCGTCGAGGGCCGGCGCCATCTCTTCGAGGCGGAGATGAAGGAGGATCGTCGTACGCCGGGCCGGCGGCACCACGAGGCGGTCCCCGACGACCGCGGCCCCCAAGGGGCCTGAACCGCCTGTTCCCACCCACGACGAAGGACACCAGAT
>JBKJON010000311.1:0-7279 GCA_046595715.1 Marmoricola sp. | reverse complement strand
TGGGCGACGGCACCACCACCATGCGACGCGCACCGGTCATGGTGCAGGGCGTCACCGACGCCGTGGCCATCGGCGCTGGACGCGACATGTCCTACGCGATCCGCGCCAACGGCCAGCTGGTCGGGTGGGGACGCAACGACCAGGGCCAGCTCGGTGACGGCACGACGACGCGCCGGCTGGCTCCGGTGCGGGTGGGGACGCTCACCGACGTCACTCACGTTTCCGGTGGGCGTGACCACGGTCTGGCGGTCCTCGCGGACGGCAGCGCGTGGGCCTGGGGCTCGAACGACTACGGCATGGTGGGGGACGGAACCCTCACCGACCGCACGGCTCCCGTGCGGGTGCTTGCCTCAGGTGTCTCCGATGTCGCAGGCGGTGCGCACCACTCCTACGCACTGCGCAGCGACGGCACGGTCGCCTCGTGGGGCCGCAACTACCGCTCCGAGCTCGGTGACGGCACCAAGACCCAGCGCACCAGACCGGTCAGTGTCCTGGGCGTCAGTGGTGCCACCACGCTAGGCTCCGGCCGCGACATGGGGGTCGTGACGCTGGCTGACGGCCAGGTGAAGGACTGGGGACACAACGCCTTCGGCCAGCTCGGCGACGGCACGACCACCGACCGCACCTCCGCCGTCTTCGTGCCCGGGATCACCGACGCCGTCAAGGCCGCGGGTGGCGGTTCGGCGTACGCCGTGGTGCTGGTGGGTGACGTCCCCGCGGCCAACCTCGACCCGGTGGCGCGCATCACCGGGACCTGCGCGGACCTGTCGTGCCCGTTCAGCGGAGCGACCTCGTCGGACTCCGACGGGTCGGTCGTGAGCTACGCCTGGACCTTCGGGGACACCGAGACCGCCAGCGGGGTGGACGGCAGCCACACCTACGCCGCCGGTGGCACCTACACGGTCACGCTCACGGTGACCGATGACGACGGCGCCACGGCCACCGACACCGTGCAGGTGACGGTGGCCCCGGCAGGGGCCACGACCGTCGGCTTCCGCGCCGCCGCTGCCACGGACGCCAACACCACCTCCGCTTCGGTGGTGGTCCCTGCTGCCGTACAGGTCGGTGACCAGCTGGTGCTGATCGCCACCACCAACACCGCAGCCAGGGCGACCACCCCCGTGGGGTGGACGCAGCTCGACAGTGTTGCCGACGGCACCGATGTGAGCTCGTCGGTATGGACGCGGACGGCCGCGCCCGGGGTCGCCGGATCGACGGTGCGCGTGTCGCTGAGCGGGACCTCGAAGACCAGCCTCACAGTGAGCGCCTACAGCGGCGCGGGCACGATCACGGTGCTTGCCTCAGCGGTCCAGGGGACGGCGTCGGTGGCCGCGCACCCGGCGCCGGCCATCGTGGTGAGCAGCGCTGGTGCGACGGTCGTGCGCTACTGGGTCGACAAGGCCAGCGCCACGCATGCCTGGACCGTCCCCACCAGCGTCACCCGACGGGCCAGCACCACCGGTGCCGGAGGCGGGTTGCTCGCGTCCGTCACGGCAGACACCGGGGGCGTGCCAGCGGGGACGGTGACGGCCTCCGTCGCAACCTCGAGCCTGGCGTCGGCCAAGGCGCTGGCCTGGACGATCGTCGTGCCTCCGGTCTGAGGTGAGCACTGGTCCGGGTGGAGATGGTGTGGGATCCGGCTCACCTCATGGCTCGAGAACCACATCATCTTCTGTCGTGGCAGCACGATGGCCTCGGCCTGGTGAGGTGCCGCCCGACCGCCGCCCACGCCGCACATTGACGGACCCGGTGAGAGGATGCTGTCCATGACAGACCGGCCCGGGGCGACGTTGCCGATGGCCCGGTTGTCCGGGGTCGGCCAGCTCTACGTCACGACGGTGGGAGCCGTGGCCGTGATGACCGCCGTGCAGGGGTCGCAGGCGTGGTACGTCGCGCTGGTCGTGCTGGCCCTGCCGCTCAGCCTGCTGGCGCTCTGGGTCGGCTTCTACGCAGGGATGGCGGTCGGGTTCGCCCTCGGGGCGGGGTCCTCCGACCTGTCGTGGCCGGCTGCGCTGGTGTGGGTCGTGGTCTGGACGATGACCGCGTGGATCAACGCACAGGTCGCCCAGAAGGTGAGACGGCGTGGGTGGGCCGCGGTGGCGCCGCGACCCATGCCACCCGTCAAGGACGACGACTTCTACTAGGGCCTCGAGGGTGCTGGCTCACCGACCGTCGGGTCGGCCCCGGCCGCTCTCGGTGTACGACGGCCCCGGTCGGTCCGAGAGGTTGCGCAGCGCCGCCTCGATGCGTCGAGCGGTGAAGTCGGCGCACCTCTCGCGGACCTCCGTGATCGTGAAGAAGCCGGCGGAGCGGATCTCGCGCTCCTGGCGGACGATCGTGTCCACGATGGCGGCGTCGGTCTCGCCCCCGTCGAAGACCAGGCAGACGGCGTCGTCCCAGCCACCCCACGGGGGCAGCCAGTCGGTGAGCAGCAGGGGACCGGCCTCGATGGTGAGCCCGAGCTCCTCCTCCACCTCACGGGCCACAGCCAGCTGGGGCGACTCGCTGACCTCGACGACACCGCCGGGCAGGTCGAAGTCACGCTTGTAGGTCAGCTGGCACAGGAGCACCCGACCGTCGGTCGAGCGGATCAGCAGCTGGCTGATGGCACGCTTGCGCGGCAGGAACGAGTTCAGCAGCGAGCGGAAGCCCCTCGGGTCCTCGAGCGGGGTGTCGTCGACGAGTCGTGCGTAGACGATCCGGTCCGACTCCTCCGCGACCCCCCGCGCGACGCCCTCACGCATCAGGCCGGCGAAGGTGGCCACCCTCTGGGCCGTCTCGTCGTCCGGGTCGACGTGGGTCTCCACGCGGGTGCTGCCACCCTTGAAGGCCGACTCGACGACGCGGCGTACCTCGTCGGCCGAGGCACGGAGTCCCTGGTCCTGCAGATCGGTGGACCAGGACACGCGGACTACGCCAGGGGCGACGGGCGAGAGATCGGCAGGCACCCGGCCAGCCTAGGTGAGCCACACAGCCGGGACCCCGGCGGCGACGGCCAGTGGTACGACGAGCGGCCTTCCAGCCCGAAGCGGATCATCGAGATGGGCAGACCGCGGGTGCGACAGGCGCGCAGCCAAAGCAGGTCGGCCCGCGAGCCCCAGGCCAGCAGCATCGGGTCGACGTTGACCGCGACCAGGGTCGTGACCAGGATCGAGGAGGCGCCGGAGAAGGACTCGACCACAGGTGGGCCGGCAGGCTGTTGACGAGGTCGGCCACGTCGAGAAGGCCGCCGGTCGTCCCCCCGACGCTAGCGGCGCCGGCTGGTCAGCCAGAGCGTGCCCAGGGGAGGCACGCGCACGCGGGCGGAGGCGGGCTGACCACCGTACGGGCTGTCGTGCGCGGTCACGGTCCCGAGGTTGCCGACACCGGATCCGCCGTAGATCTCGGCGTCGGTGTTGATGACCTCGCTCCACTCGCCGGCGAACGGCAGGCCCAGCTCGTAGCCCTCGTGCGGGATGGCTGAGAAGTTCGTGACGCAGACCAGCGGGCTGCCGTCCAGCCCCCAGCGCAGGAACGCCACGGTGTTGCGTGCCGCGTCGTCGGCCTCGATCCACTGGAAGCCCTCGGGGGCGGTGTCCTGCGACCACAGTGCCGAGGTGTCGGCGTAGACGCTGTTCAGGTCGGCGACCAGCCGGCGGACGCCCCTGTGACCGGGGTTGTCGAGCAGTCCCCAGTCGAGCTGTCGCTGCTCGGCCCACTCCTGGTCCTGGGCGAACTCGGTGCCCATGAACAGCAGCTGCTTGCCCGGGTGGGCCCACTGCCAGGACAGGAACGCCCGCACGTTGGCCAGCTGCTGCCAGCGGTCTCCGGGCATCTTGCGGAGCAGCGAGCCCTTGCCGTGCACGACCTCGTCGTGGCTGATGGGCAGGACGTAGTTCTCGGAGAACGCGTAGACCATGCTGAACGTCAGCTGGTTGTGGTGGTAGCCGCGGTGGATGGGGTCGCGGGCGATGTAGTCGAGGCTGTCGTGCATCCAGCCCATGTTCCACTTCAGGCCGAACCCGAGTCCGCCCGCGCTGGTCGGCTGGGTGACACCGGGCCAGGACGTCGACTCCTCGGCGATGGTGATCGCGCCGGGCACCCGCTTGTAGATGGTGCCGTTGAGCTCCTTGAGGAACTCCTCGGCCTCGAGGTTCTCGCGCCCACCGCGCACGTTGGGCTGCCACTCGCCTGCCTCGCGGGAGTAGTCGAGGTAGAGCATCGAGGCGACCGCGTCGACGCGGATGCCGTCGACGTGGAACTCCTCGAGCCAGTAGAGCGCGTTCGCGACCAGGAAGTTGCGCACCTCCTTGCGGCCGAAGTTGAAGACGTAGGTGCCCCAGTCGGGGTGCTCGCCGCGGCTCGGGTCGGGATCCTCGTAGAGCGGCGTGCCGTCGAAGCGGGCGAGTGCGAACTCGTCCTTGGGGAAGTGCGCGGGCACCCAGTCGACGATGACCCCGACGCCCGCGTTGTGCAGCGCCTGCACGAGACGACGGAAGCCGTCGGGGTCGCCGAAGCGCGAGGTGGGGGCGTAGTACGACGTGACCTGGTAGCCCCACGAGCCACCGAACGGGTGCTCCATCACGGGCAGCAGCTCGATGTGCGTGAAACCCATCTCCACGACGTACGCCGTGAGCTGCTCCGCCATCTCGTCATAGCTCAGCGGACCACCGCCCTCGTGCTTGCGCCACGAGCCGAGGTGCACCTCGTAGACCGACATCGGCTCCTGGTCGGGGCGGAGGGTGGCGGCGCGGTCGGCCATCCACCCGTCGTCGTTCCAGACGTGCGTGCTCTCGAAGACACGGGAGGCGGTAGCCGGTGGCACCTCGGCGAAGTAGGCCATCGGGTCGGCCTTGTCGCGCCACTCGCCGTCGGCACCGCGGACGTGGAACTTGTAGCTCTCACCGGAGCCGATGCCGGGGACGAACGCCTCCCACACACCCGACGAGCCCACCTGGGTCATCGGGTTGCGGCTGCCGTCCCAGCTGTTGAAGTCGCCGCGGACCTGCACCTCGAGGGCCTGGGGGGCCCAGACCCTGAAGACGGTGCCGCCGGGTACGACGTGGGCGCCGAGGGCGTCCCAGAGACGCTCGTGGCGCCCTTCGTTGATGAGGTGGATGTCCAGCTCGCCGATCGTGGGCTCGCTCACTTTTCAGCTCCGATCCGGTCGATTGCCTGGAGGGGGATGTCCAGCCAGGTGGGGCGGTTGCGTGCTTCGTAGATGACTTCGTAGACGGCCTTGTCGGCCTCGTAGGCGTTGATGACGTTCTCCTCGGCCGGGGGCGGTGAGGGCTCGCCGCTCGGGGTCCAGCCCTCGGCGTACCCCTCGAGGAAGGCGGCCCGGTTGCGGGCCAGCCACTCCTGCGCCCGGACCGCGATCGCGGGGTCCGCGGGCCGGTTCTTGGTGGTGGTGAGGGCGGCGTAGTCGAAGGAGCGCAGCATGCCGGCGACGTCGCGCCACCGGGAGTCGGGAAGGCGGCGCTCGTCCAGCTGCTTGGCCGGCTCGCCCTCGAAGTCGACCAGCTTCCAGCCCTCGGCGGTGCTCAGGGTCTGGCCGAGGTGCAGGTCACCGTGGACGCGCTGCACGTCGCCGGTGGCGTGGCCGAGCCGGGAGAAGACCTCCTCGAGCGCGGCGCGGTGGGTGGCGAGCTCGGGAACCACTCCGATGGCTGCCTCGAGCCGCTGGGCCATCACCGCAGCGGTGGCGGGGCCGTCCAGCGGGAGCACCCCGAACTGCTGGCGCAGCAGCTCGTGGACCTCGCCGACGGCGACTCCGAGGCGACGGGCCTCGTCGGTGAAGTCCGCCGCCGCACCGCGCGTCTCGTCGATCGCGGCTGCGGCGCTGGCCAGCGCGAGGTCCCAGCCGTCGGTGGCGCCGCTGAGGAACTGCTGCAGCATGGCCAGCTGCATCGGCGGCTCGTCGGGCGAGGGCGAGGCGAGCTCCACCCAGCCGTAGAGCGCGGCGATGCTGTCGGCGCCACCCCGGGTGAGGGCGTCGTGGATCTCGATGTCGGGGTTCACGCCGGGCGTGACCCGCCGGAACACCTTCATCAGGGCGTCGTCGCCGAAGGCCACCGAGGAGTTGCTCTGCTCGCCGCTGAACAGCTTCGAGGCCACCGAGAGGTCGAGGTCGTGCTTGCCGCTGCGGTGGAACTCCAGCCCGTTCCCCGGCCTGTTCACCGAAGCGTTCTCTGCCTGGGCGCCCCCGTCAGCCGCCTTCTGGAAGGCCTCGAGCCAGGCGTGGGTCGCGGTCGGGTCGTGCAGGGCGTCGTAGACGTGCCGGCCCTCGAGCTCGGTGACGCGGGCGTGGGCGAGATGGCCCTGCGGCTCGGCGTACGACGCCATCGGGACCTGGTAGACGTCGGTGCCACCGTCCTCGAAGGACAGGGTCACCAGCGCGATGGTCACCTCCGGCTCTCCTGCCCGCAGGGGGAGGACGCGCACGTCGGTCACAGTGAAGGGCCGACCCTTGCCTCCGAACCAGCGGGCACGGCTGATCAGGTCCACGAGCGCGGTGCCGAGCGGCCCGGCTGCGGGAGACGCGGTGGTGCTCATGTGCCACTCCCTTCGGCTGGTTCGGCGACGGGAGCCTCGTACCCGAAAACGACGTCTTGCCTCACCCGGCTCACCCGGCTCACCCGGGGCGCCTCACCGAGAGGATGTGGGCCGGCTCCAGGTAGGGGTCGAGGTGCACGTAGTTGTGTGCACCCCACTGCCAGTCCTGCCCGGTGATCTCGTCGTGCACCGCGAGGGAGTCCTCCCAGTCCAGCCCGAGGGCCGGCAGGTTGAGGTGCACGCTCGTGGTGTGGGGGGAGTGCGGGTCGACGTTGACCACGACGATGAGGGTGTCGGAGCCCAGCTGCTTGCTGAAGACGAGCACTGCGTCGTCGTCGCTGGAGTGCACGACGAGGTTGCGCAGCTGCTGCAGCGCCGGGTGCGCGCGACGGATCTCGTTAAGCCGGGTGAGGTACGGCGCGAGCGTCTGCCCGCTGCGCTCGGCGCCCTCCCAGTCGCGGATCCGGATCTGGAACTTCTCCGAGTCGAGGTAGTCCTCGGTGCCCGGTCGCAGGGCCAGGTGCTCGTAGAGCTCGAAGCCGGCGTAGACCCCCCAGCTGGGTGATCCGGTCGCCGCGACGACCGCCCGGATCTTGAAGGCCGGTGGTCCGCCGTACTGCAGGAAGGCGGGCAGGATGTCGGGGGTGTTGACGAAGAAGTTCGGGCGCAGCACCGGGGAGGTCTCGCGCGAGACCCCGTGCAGGTAGGTCTCGATCTCGCTACGGGTGTTGCGCCAGGTGAAGTA
>JBKJON010000151.1:0-7750 GCA_046595715.1 Marmoricola sp. | reverse complement strand
GCGTGAACGGGTCTGCGAGCCGTCGAAGAGTCCTCGGCCGAACAGCCCACCATTGCCGATGGCGATCCGTGCCTGGGTTGTGTTGTAGCCAGCACCACGTGGGTCGAGGCCGGGATTGGTGAACGCCATGAACCGATTGATTTGATACTGCTTGAGCAATCCCAGAGAGACCGCCAGCACTGCCACGCAGACACCCCCGACGAACAGGGAGACCAGCCAGCGTCTGGGGACCCCTGCGACCGCCAACACCCCGAACACCGTGGCTGAGAGCACGAGCATCGTGCCGAGGTCGGGCTGCAGGATGATCAGCAGCGCCGGGATCCCGGCGATCACCCCCATCAGCCCCACGTCGACCATCCCGACCCGGCGCTGGCGTGAGTTCTCCGTGCGCTCGGCGATGATCATCGCCATCCCGATCACGACCGCCAGCTTCGCGAACTCGGCCGGCTGGATCGAGAGCCCGCCGAGCATCAGCCAGGAGCGCGACCCGTTGATCGTCGTACCCATCACCAGCACGAGCAGCAGGCCGACGATCGAGGCGACGTACACGAGCGGCGTCACGATACGGACCCACCGGTGGTCGGTGGCCATCACGGCCGCCGCGAGCACCAGACCGATGACGATGTTGACGAGGTGCTTGTGCAGGTAGGCGGTGGATTCACCCTGGGTCAGCACGTCGTTGGTGGACGTCGCCGACCAGACCAGGAGCGTGCCGATCGTGAGGATCAGGCCGGCGGCGCCGAACAGCGTCCAGTCCAGGCGGGGCACGACGACCCGGCTGCGGCTGACGGCCAACCGGCCCATGGGCAGGACGGTCATCGCGTGGCCTGCTTCGAGGGCGGCAGGATCGACCCGTCCTTGGCGAACGTCGGCAGACCCTTGGGCGCCGAGGTGCCCGGGATCGCAGCGTTGCGGGGCTTCACGTCCATCCCCTTGATGCCGTAGAGCTCTTCCCAGATCTTGCGGATCGCCGGGCCGGAGGTGCCCGACCCGGTGCCGCCCTGGCTGACCATCATCACGACGACGTAGTCCTTGGTGTAGGACGCCACCCACGAGGTGCTCTGCTTGCCGTAGACCTCGGCAGAACCCGTCTTGGCCCGGACGGTGACCTGGTCCAGCGGGAACTCGGTGAGCCGCCAGGCCATGGTGCCCTGCTTGGCGACACCCTTGAGGGCGTTGTCGATGTAGTCGAGGTAGTCCTTCTTGACCGGCACCTTGGCCTGCACCTTGGGTGGGAAGGACTTGATCAGCGCGCCTTCGGGGCTGACGATCGCCTTGGCCACACGGGGCTCGTAGAGCGTGCCGCCGTTGGCGATGGCGCCGTAGGCCCGCGCGAGCTGGAGGGGGGTGACCACGGTGTCGCCCTGGCCGATCGCGAAGTTCACGGCGTCACCGGCCCGGTAGGCGTAGCCCTCGAGGCAGAACTCGCGCGCGAACCGGTGCAGGAAGTCGCTGCCGTCCTGCTTGCCGACCTTGCAGTAGTACTTCTTCATCGACTTCCAGTAGTCGAGCTTCCACTGACGGTCCGCGATCCGTCCGGCGGCCTCGCCGGGGATGTCGAGCCCGGTCTTCTCGCCGAAGCCGAACCTCTTCGCCATGCTCACCAGGGGGTCCTTGGCCAACACGTCGGAGACGTCGGTGCCGTACTTCTGCCAGAAGCTGTAGCCGACCCGGTAGAAGAAGGTGTTGCACGAGACCTCGAGCGCCTTGGCGAACCCGATCGAGCCGTAGGAGCCGGACTCGTAGTTCTTGAACACGCGGTTGCCGACCTGGAACCCCGAGGAGCAGGCCAGGCTGGTGTTCGTGCTGAAGCCGTTCTCCAGGGCCCCGGCGGTCATCACGGGCTTCCAGGTCGAGCCGGGGGCGAACTGCCCCTGCGTGGCCCGCGAGAGGAGCGGTGTGCCGGCCTTCTCGGAGTAGAGGCGCTTGAGCTGCTTGCTGGTGATGCCCCCCGACCAGACCTCGGGGTCGTAGGTCGGCTGGCTCGCCATCGCGACCACGCGACCGGTCTTCGCGTCGAGGACGACCGCGGCCCCGCTGTCGGCGGCGTACTTGCGACCGGTGACCGTGTCGGTGGTGGCCCGCGCGGTCATGATCGTCTGGTGCAGCTGCTTCTCCACGAAGGCCTGGACCTTGGAGTCGATGGAGGTGACGAGCGTGTCGCCGGGCTTCGAGTCGACCTCGCCGGAGTCGCCGAGCACCCGGCCCATCGAGTCGACGGCCACCAACTTGTAGCCGGGCTGACCGCGCAGGAACGCGTCGTACCCCTTCTCCACGCCGGCGCGGCCCACGACGGAGGCACCGTTGACCGAGGTGTCGCCGTCGGTCTTCGCCTCGTCGAGCTCTCCCTCGGTGATGGGGCTGAGGTAGCCGAGCAGGTGCGCGGCGTTCACGCCGTACGGCGAGGGGTAGGCGCGCACGCTCTCCTGCTGGGCCAGCACGCCCGGGTAGTCCTCCGCCTTCTCGAGCACCTTGACCGCGAGCTTCTGCGGGACGTCGCGGGCGACCGGGACCGGTTGGTACGGCGATCCGTTCCAGCAGGTTCCCTGCGTGGAGCCGGGCTGGCCGCAGAGCACCATGCGCGCCTCGATCTCGGACAGGGGCACGTCGGCCACCCGGGAGAGCTTGGTCAGCGTCGCGGTGCGGACGTCGTCCGGCAGCTTGCCGAGCAGGGTGCGGTCGATGCTGAGCACCCAGCTGCTGCGGTTGGCCACCAGGGGGCGGCCCATGTCGTCGACGATCAGGCCGCGGTTGGGCTGCACGACCACGTCGCGCACGGACTGCTCGGCCGCCTGCGCCTGGTAGCCCTCGCCGGTGAGCACCTGCATGTACCAGAGCCGGGCGAACAGCGTCACGAACAGGGCGAGCACCAGGGCCTGGACGACGAGCAGGCGGAGCCGGCTCTTCTCCGAGGCGTTGGGCCGGATGAGGACTGCCGCCATCTCAGTAGGCCAGTTCGGAGGAGCGGGTCCGCTCGAACAGCGCCATCAGACCGGGCAGCAGCAGAGGCGCGCAGACGATGTCCCAGAGCAGCGCGATGCTGATCACCTGCATCATCTCGCCGGCCGGCAGCGCGTGGTCGCCGAGGGCGACGCCACTGAGCGCGAACACCGACGTGGCGATGAAGGAGCAGACGGCCACGGTGGCCAGACCTGCGATCGGGCTGCGGCGGGCGTCGGCACGGACCCGGCCCGCCAGGATGGCGACGAGCACCAGGGCCAGGGCCCAGCGTCCGGCGACGTGGTCGGCCGGAGGGGCGAGGTCGAGCAGCAGGCCACCGATGAACCCGACGGTGGCGCCGAACTGCGGTCCGCGGGCGATCGAGGCGGCGACCACCACGATCAGGACGAGGTTGGGCACGACACCGTTGACGGAGAACAGGTTGAACACGGCGACCTGGAGGATCACGGCGGCCACGATGACGAGGCCGACGACTCCTGTGCGGGAGATGTTCATGGCTTCCCTTCCGAGGTGTTGGCCAAGCCGTTGATCACGAGGCGGTCACCCTGGGTCTTGCGGGGTACGACGACCCCGACGACGTCGAGCGAGGTGAAGTCGACGAACGGGTCGATCACCGCGTGCTTGGCCAGCTCGCGCGGGGTGGAGTACACCGACTCGACCTTGCCGATGGGGATGCCGGCGACGTAGGGAACACCGTTCTGGCTCCCCCACGTGACGACGACGTCCCCCGTGGCCGGGCTGACCGAGTGGTCCACGAGGTCGAGGTCGAGCCGACCACGGTCACCGGTGACGCCGCGGCCGCGCAGGAAGCCGATCTCCATGTTGGAGCCGAGCCGGCCGCCGACCACCGAGTCGGTGTCGAGGACGAGGAGCACGTTGGCAGTCGTGCGGGTCACGCTGATGACCCGGCCGACCAGCCCGTCGTTGTTCAGCACCGTCAGGTCCTTGTGGATCCCCGAGGACGTGCCCGCATCGATGGTGACCGTGCGTGAGAAGGACTGCATCGGGCCCATGCCGACGACGCGCGCGGCGACCAGCGCGTAGCCGGTCTCGTTGGCGGTGGTGGTGAGCCCGTCGAGCTCCCGCAGACGGTTGCGGTCGAGCGGCACCTGCTCGGCCTCGGAGCGGAGCCGGGAGTTCTGGGCGGACAGACGAGCCACGTCGGCCCGCAGGTCGTCGTTGGAGCTGAAGTAGGCCAGGGTCTCGCGGAAGGGACGCATCGCAGTGGCGGTGGTGGACTCGATCGGTCCGATGACGTTGCCCACGAGGGCACGCGCAGGGTCCACCGGGGAGTCGTCGCCACCAGCCGCGTCGACGGTGATCACCGCCAGCGAGCCCGCCACCAGCAGCCCGATGATCAGGCGCGAGGAACCCCCGCGTTCGCGTCCGAAACGGGTGCGGCCGTCGTCGTCGGTCATGGATCGACCCAGCGCGGGGCCTCTGAGGTTGCCCGTCCTGGGGCCGACCTTGCGACGTAGGCGCTTGGAGGCCACCCGCTACCGCCTGCGGTCCGAGACGAGCACCTGCTGGAGGGCTTCGAACTCCTCCACACACTTGCCCGCACCCAGCGCCACCGAGGTGAGCGGGTTGTGCGCGACGTGGACGGGCATGCCGGTCTCGTGGCGGATGCGCTCGTCGAGTCCGAGCAGCAGCGCGCCACCCCCGGTGAGCACGATGCCGCGGTCCATGATGTCGCCGGCGAGCTCAGGCGGGGTCTGGTCGAGGGTGGTCCGGACCGCGTCGACGATCGAGTGAAGCTGCTCCTCGAGGGCCTTGCGGATCTCGGGGCTGGAGACGGTGACCGTGCGCGGCAGGCCGGAGACCATGTCGCGTCCGCGGACCTCGGCCTGACGCTCCTGGGGCAGCGGGAAGGCCGACCCCAGGGTCATCTTGATCTCTTCTGCGGTGCGCTCGCCCAGCATGAGGGAGTGTTCCTTCTTCATCCAGGTGACGATCGCCTGGTCGAGCTCGTCACCGGCCGTGCGCACGGACAGGGTGGTGACCAGGCCCCCGAGGGAGATCACGGCCACCTCGGTGGTGCCGCCACCGACGTCGACCACCATGTTGCCGGTGGCCTCGTGGACCGGCAGGCCGGCACCGATCGCGGCTGCCATCGGCTCCTCGATGATGTAGACCCGGCGACCGCCGGCCTGGTAGCCGGCCTCCTTGACCGCGCGCTGCTCGACGGCGGTCACTCCGCTGGGGACGCAGATGATCATCCGGGGCTTGGCGAAGTAGCGACGCTTGTGGACCTGCTGGATGAAGTGCCGCAGCATCTCCTCGGTCGCGTCGAGGTCGGCGATGACACCGTCCTTGAGGGGACGGATCGCCGTGATGCCGTCGGGCGTACGACCGATCATGCGCTTGGCCTCGTGGCCGACCGCCAGGAGCTCGTGGGTCTGGGTGTTCATCGCGACGACGGAGGGCTCGTCGACGAGAACTCCCTTGCCGCGGACATAGACGAGCGTGTTCGCCGTACCGAGGTCGACCGCCATGTCGCGGCCGATCAGACTGTTGGCCATCCGTGCCGCCTCGCAGGTGCAGTAATGGGGAAGGTCCGGCGCAACACGCGCCCCACCCGTCACCGAATCGTAAGAGCGGAAGCCTCCCCTGACGGTGACGACACGCGGCGGGACCTGGCCGCCGCTGATTTCGGGCTGCGGCTCGACGGTCTCACCTGGTCCCCAGTGAAACCGCCGCGAGGGGAGTGCTGCTGGTCCCTACTGCTGGGGCACCGTGGCCAGGAACTGCGGCGGGCGGCGCACCCGCGTGGCCTGCTCCCGCGAGTACGCGAGGGAGCGCAGCTTGGCCTCTCCCCACTTCCTGCCGATGAAGGAGACCCCGACCTGGAACCCAGAGGAGTAGCCCGCCGGTACGGTGATGTCGGGGAAGCCGGAGATCGCGGAGGGGCTGCTCGAGCTGACGAGGAAGTCGTCGCCGTTGTCCAGGTCGGTCTTCCACGCCGGCGAGTTCGTCGGCGCCACGACCGTGTCGAGGTCGTACTTCCTCATCGTGCTCCTGATCGCCCGCCGGGCGATCGGGCCGGCGGTGTCCTGCTGGGACGAGATGGCAACGATGTCCGTGCGGCTCACCAGACCCAGCGTCGGCGTGAGGCCGACGACGCCGTTCTGCCCGGAGGGGCAGACGATCGAGCCGTCGGTCTCGGTGCCGATGGCCACGGTCGCCAGGTCGGCGGGGGCGGCAACGGCGCTGCCGGCGCTCGAGCCACAGGGATTCCGGTCGAGGGCGTAGGCCATGTTGGTCTGGCCGCCGACGGCGCTCGAGGAGCTCGAGGAGCTCGAGCCTCGGTGGTTCGCCCACTCCGAGAGGTTGGCCTTCGCGATGATCAGGGCCCCCTGCGCCTTGAGTCGCTTGACGATGTGGGCGTCCGGTGGAGTGCTCCACGTCAGCGTGAGGGACTCCGCGGTGGTCGGCATCCCGGTGGTGTCGATGTTGTCCTTGACGATCACGGGGATGCCGAGCATCGGACGGTCGGCACCTCGGCGGCGGCGACGATCGGCGTTCCGCGCCTGCGTCGCGCGGCTGAACCCCAGGCTGCACGCCGTGCCGTGGAGGAGACCGCTGGAGCGCTCAGCGCCCCGGCGAGGAGGCAGACCGCGCACAGGCGGGCGAGCAGGCGGGTGAAGTGTCGAGTCATGGTCGGCTCCCGAGAGTCCGTGGATGAGGCTCCACCCTCCGACGACGCGTGGGACCTGCCAAGCATCAGGCGACGATCGCCTGCTCCACCTGCGAGCGCGTCAGGCGAGCTCGGGGAACCAGAGCGCGATCTCGCGCGCCGCGGACTCCTCGCCGTCGGATCCGTGCACGAGGTTCTCGCGGTTGGACAGCGACAGATCGCCGCGGATCGTGCCCGGGGCCGCCTTGCGACCGTCGGTCGCTCCGTTGGTCGCGCGGACGACCTCGATCGCCTCGTCCCCCTCGAGAACCAGCGCCACCAGGGGTCCGCTGGTGACGAAGGCGCGCAGCGGCGGGTAGAAGTCCCGCTCGACGTGCTCGACGTAGTGGGCGTCGGCCTGGGCGACGTCGATGTGGCGCTGCTCGAGCGCGACGATCGTGAGCCCCTTGGACTCGAACCGGGAGAGGACGTTGCCCACGAGTCCACGTCGGACGGTGTCGGGCTTGAGGAGGACAAGGGTGCGCTGAGACATGACGCTCACCCTAGTGCTGCTGATCAGCGGAGTCTGCCGGCGCCTCGGCGCGCGGCCGTCCGGGGTACTCCCCCGTGATCGCCCACTCGGCCCGCTCCCTCTCGATCTTGCGACCCAGGAACCAGGCCGTGGCCCACAGCGCGAGGAAGATCGCACCCAGGAAGAACATCGTGCCCACCTCGAAGCCGAGGGCCAGGGCACCCAGCTGGATGGCCCATCCGAGCCAGTAGGCCCACGGGAACCGCAGCAGGCCGGCCACCAGCAGGCAGGCGACGGTGAGCCCGAGCCCGATCCAGAGCGCGGCGGCGGTGGAGACACCCGCCACCGAGATCAGCACCGGGGTGGCCAGTCCGAAGGCGATCGCCTCGAGCGTCAGGATCGCCGCGCAGAGTCGTCGCTGCATCAGAGCTCGTCCTGTTCCTTGCTCCTGCTGCCGTCGGGGTTGCGACGCGAGCGAAGCATGGCGCGCGCCTGGCCGACGGTCACGACCGACCCGGTGACCAGTACGCCGCCCGAACCGATCGCGTCACCGAAGGCACCACCGGCCTCGGCCAGCGCGGTCGCCTGGTCCAGAGCGTCCGCCAGCGACGAGGCCTCACTGACCCGGTCCTGGCCGAAGA
>JBKJON010000164.1:0-6436 GCA_046595715.1 Marmoricola sp. | reverse complement strand
CTCCCGATGCCCCATCTCGACGCCGAGCGGCTGATCGCGCTCGTCGAGAGCGCCGGCCTCACGGGCCGCGGAGGTGCAGGCTTTCCGACCGCCCGCAAGCTCCACTCGGTCGCGGGGCACTCACCGGTCGTGGTCGGGAACGCCATGGAGGGTGAGCCGCTGAGCCACAAGGACGCCGTTCTCCTCACCCACTCACCGAGCCTGGTGATCGACGGGCTCTCCCTGGTCGCCTCCGCGCTCAAGGCCAAGCGGGTGGTCCTGGCGGTCGGCCCCGAGGTTCCCTCAGGTCCTGCGCGGCAGGCCGCACGCGGCTCCCGCGTGGAGGTGCTGGCCCTGACCGGCGGCTTCGTGGCCGGTCAGGAGTCCGCGCTGGTCAACCAGATCAACGGCCACCGCGGCGTACCCAGCGACCCGCTCGTCCCGGTCTTCCGCCGCGGTGTCGACGGGCGGCCCACCCTGGTCATGAACGCCGAGACCCTGGCCCAGGTCGCCCTGCTCGCGCGCTACGGCCCCGACTGGTTCCGCAGCCGCGGCACGCCCGCGGACCCCGGCACGTTCCTTGCCTCGATCACCTCCTCGGACCCCTCCGTCCTGAGCCACCCGGGTGTCCTCGAGGTGGCGCGCGGGACGCCGCTGCGCAGCGTGCTGGTCGCCGCCGGGACGGACCTCACCTGCGTCCGCGCCGTTCTCGTCGGCGGCTACCACGGCGCCTGGGTGCCGGGCTCCGCCCTCGAGACACTGCTCACCTCCGCCGACCTCAGTCGCTTCGGGGCCAGCCCGGGAGCGGGTGTCCTCCACGTCCTGGACCGGGACACCTGCCCCCTCGTGATGGCGGCCTCGGTCGCGGACTACCTCGCCGGCCAGAGCGCCCGCCAGTGCGGCCCGTGCGTCAACGGCCTGCCCCGGTTGGCCGAGACCCTCCACCGGCTGGCGGCACCGGGTACCCACCCGAAGCGCCTGGTCGCGGACGTCGAGCGCCTTCGACAGCTCGTCAACGGCCGCGGCGCCTGCGCACACCCGGACGGGACGGCCCGCTTCATCGCCAGCACCATGCGGGTCTTCGCCGATCATGTCGAGGGCCACCTGAGAGGAGGATGCCATGCGCGTCCACGTTGACTGGACCAGGTGCGACGGCCACGGCGCCTGTGCCGAGCTGTTGCCGGAGCTGCTCACCACCGACGAGTGGGGCTTCCCCCTTGCCACCGGGGAGCAGCGTGACCCCGACGTCCCGACCCGCCTGCAACAGCACGCTCGTCGTGCGGTGAAGGCGTGCCCGCTGCAGGCGCTGCGCCTCCTCAAGTGAGCCGGGTCAGGACCGGCGGGACTCGAGCACCCGGAAGCCCTTGGCGCTGGCCTGCTTCTCGGTCGGGTAGCCCTGCTCCCCCAGCCACTTCGCCAGCGAGTCCGAACCGAGGTTCTTGCCGACGACCATGACGGCTCGCCCTCCCGGTCGAAGTCGGGGCAGCCACTGCAGCAGCAGGTCGTGCAGGGCGTCCTTGCCGACCCTGATCGGCGGGTTCGACCAGATCTCGTCGTACCTCGCCCCGGGGTCGACCTCGTCGGGCAGGACCGCCCGGAACCGGTCGGTCACCCCCAGCCGGTCGGCGTTCTCCCGGGCCAGCAGCAGGGCCCGCTCGTTGACGTCGACGGCAGTGACGTGGGCCTCCGGAACGGCGACGGCGACGGCGAGCCCGATGACGCCGTACCCGCAGCCGAGGTCCAGCACCTCCCGGGCGTCGACGGGCGGCGGCTCCTCCCGCAGGAGCACACCGGTCCCGATGTCGAGCCGCCCCTGGGCGAACACGCCCGACCCCGAGGTCAGCTCCAGCCAGTGTCCCCAGACGTTGGTGCGCACGGGGATCCGCTTGAACGGTGTCGTCGGGTCGGCGGTGAAGTAGTGCTCCTCCACGACTGCTCCCCTCGACCGTCCCGCGTCCACATGTGCGCTCCGGCGCCAACCTTTCCACAGGCCGCGAGGTGAGGCTGTCCTGGGAGGGTCGATGACGCTGTGCTGGGCCCATGACGCAGTCCCCTACCCGGTCCACGAGCCAGTCCCGGGCCCCGAGCCCGACGCCCACCTGCAACGAGGTCGTCCTCGTCGGCCGGGTGAGTGCCGTTCCCGAACGGCGCGACCTGCCCAGCGGTGACGCGCTGGTGACGCTCCGGGTGGTCGTCGACCGCCCGCCCCAGAAGGGCGTCACGAAGCGGTCCGTGGACGTGATCGACGTGGCCTGCTGGAGCAAGCGCACCCAACGCACCGCAGGAAGCCTGGTCGCCGACGACGGTGTCCGGGTCGAGGGAGCGCTCCGGCGCCGGTTCTTCGCTGCCGGTGGTGGACGCGCGAGCCGCTACGAGGTGGAGGCCACCCGGCTGGTCCGGGTCAGTCGGTCGGCCGGCCCGCCTGAACCGTGAGGGTGCGCAGCACGCGCGACTCGGCGGCGCGGGCGGCCAGCTCCGGGGCAGGGGGGTAGCGCACCTCCTCCAGCGTCAGGCCGTGGGCCCGGGAGACCTTGACCGAGGAGATCCGTTGGCGCGCGGTGAGTACCTCCAGGGGCCAGCCGCCAGGTTGTCGCCCCTCGCCGACCGCGAGGAGGCAGCCCACCAGTGAGCGCACCATGTGGTGGCAGAACGCGTCGGCCCGCACGTTCGCCACGGCCACCCCGGTCCCGTCGCGCTCCCAGTGCAGGTCCAGGAGCGAGCGGATCGTCGTGGCACCGCTCCGCCTGCGGCAGAAGGCCGCGAAGTCCTGCTCGCCGAGCAGTCGGAGTGCGGCCTCGTTCATCGCGCCCAGGTCGAGCTCGTTGGGCCAGACGAGCACGTGCCCGCGCGTCAGCGGGTCCACGAGCCCCGGCCGGTCGGCGACCCGGTAGGCGTAGCGGCGCCAGATGGCCGAGAACCTGGCGTCGAAGCCCGGCGGAGCCTCGCTGATTCCCCGGATGCGGAGGTCCGCGTTCACGACCCCGTTGAGGCGCCGGGCGAGCGCCTCCGGTGGCGTCTGGCGGGACCGTCCCGCCGCGCCGACCACCAGGTCGGGGTCGACGTCCACGTGGGCCACCTGGCCCCGGGCGTGGACGCCGGTGTCCGTGCGACCCGCGACGGTCAGCGAGCTGCCCTTGGTCCGCAGGACGGTGTCGAGCGCGGTCTCGAGCTCCTCCTGGACCGTGCGCAGACCCGGTTGCTTGGCCCAGCCGTGGAAGCGGGACCCGTCGTAGGAGAGGTCGATACGAAGGCGCACGCAGGCATCCTTCCCCAGGGTCGCGCGCCACGCGAACCGGTCTGAGATGCTCGCTGCCGTGACGATCACGCCAGCACGACTGGTGCGCCTGTTCGGCGGCTGCGTCGTGCTGGGCGTCGGGGTCGCGATGCTGTTGACCGCGGACCTCGGCTCCGACGGCTACTCCACGTTGGTCAACGGGGTCTCGATCGGCGCCGACATCCCGTTCCTGGTCTCCAACATCGCCATCAGCGTCGCGTTCCTGGTCCTGGCCGCCGCTCGCGGCCTGGTGCCGGGTCTCGGCACGATCGTCCAGGTCGTGGTGGTGGGTTTCACGGTGTCCTGGTTGCTGCCGGTCCTGGACACCCCCGGCGGTGTGCTTGGTCAGGCCCTGCTGCTGGCGGCGGCGTTCCCGGTGCTGGCAGTCGGGATCGCGGCGTACCTCGGGACCCACCTGGGAGCCGGGCCCGCCGAGGCTGCGGCGCTGGCCTGGGATCCCCCGGTCCCCTTCCGTTGGAGCTACAGCGCCGTCCAGGGTCTCGGGGCGGTCGTCGGGTGGCTGCTCGGGGCGACGATCGGTCCCGGCACCGTGGCCGTGATCCTCCTGCTCGGCCCCGCGGTCGACGTGGCCAGCCGCGTGCTGAGGCTCGACGTAGGCCAGGACCACGTCTGAGAGAGTGCCGCTCACACCGGTCCTGGACCATGATGAAGCCATGACCGACGGCCCGTCCACAGCCCCCCGACCCAGGACCACCCCCCGCAACCCGCTGATCATCCTGTGCGCCCCGACCCATGCGGAGATCCTGGAGCGTCAGTTCGTCCGCTACGTCCAGGACTACGACGTCCGGACCACCACGAGCTCCACCGAGACGCTCGAGCTGTTGGAGGGGCTCGGCGACGACCAGCAGGTGGCGCTGCTCGTTGCCGAGTCCGAGCTCCCCGACGACCACGTGCTGCGGGCCTTCCACGCGTGGCGCAGCCTGGTGCCGCGGGCGCGACGCATCGTCACCGCCCACTCGGACCACTTCCGGGACCGGGCCGAGGAGCTCCGCCCCGGCCTGGCCACCGGCAAGTACGACGCCTACCTGCTGATGCCGCGGGGCATCCGGGACGAGGAGTTCCACAGCACCGTCACCGAGATGCTCTCCGACTGGGGCTCCACCGCGCCGGTCGTCGCCACCATGCAGATCGTCTCGCCCCGACTCGACGCGCTCACCTCGGCCATCCGGGACTTCGCCTACCAGATGGGCATGCCGGCCGAGGTCGTCACCCCTGAGTCTCAGACCGGGCAAGCGGTGTTGGCACGGCACGGCGAGGTCGGCCGCTTCCCGGTCGTCTCGGCGCTGGGCGGGATCACCACGGAACCGTCGTCGGTGCGAGACGTCGCTGCCACCATCTACGGCGCCCCGGACGACATCGACGTGGACCGGGTCGTCGACCTCGTGGTCGTGGGCGCGGGCCCCGCCGGTCTCGCCGCCGCCGTCTACGGCTCCTCGGAGGGCCTGACCACCGTCGTCCTCGAGTCAGACGCCGTCGGCGGTCAGGCCGGCACGAGCTCGATGATCCGCAACTACCTCGGGTTCCCTCGTGGCATCTCCGGCATGCGCCTGTCCCAACGGGCGCGCGGCCAGGCGGTCCGCTTCGGGACCCGGTTCTTCACGGGCTGGCCAGTCGAGGAGCTGGTCCTCGGGGAGCCCGGCGGCCCGCACCGGATCGTGACCGGGGGCGGCGAGGTGCAGACCCGCGCGGTGGTGATCGCCACGGGGGTCGACTACCGGCGGCTGGGCGTCGACTCCGTCGAGGAGCTCGTCGGGCTCGGTGTGCACTACGGCGCGGCGGTCAGCGCCGCTCCGGAGATGCAGGACCGAGACGTCTTCGTGGTGGGGGGTGGCAACTCCGCCGGTCAGGCCGCCCTCCACCTTGCGAAGTACGCCCGCTCGGTGACGATCCTGATCAGGCGCCCTGAGATCGCCGAGACCATGTCGGACTACCTCATCCGCGAGATCCGCTACGTGCCCTCGATCTCGGTCCGCGCCTGCGCACAGGTCGTCGACGGCGGCGGCGAGGGCCGCCTGGACTGGTTGGCGATCCGCGACCTCACCACCGACGAGGTGACCCGCGCGCCGGCCGGCGGCCTGTTCCTGCTGCTGGGCGCCGAGCCGCACTGCGACTGGTTGCCGCCCGGCATCTGCCGCGACGAGCGCGGCTTCGTGCTCACCGGTCGCGACGTGCCGAAGGACTTCTGGCTCGACGGTCTGCCGCCGGCCAACCTGGCCACCTCGGTCCCCGGCCTCTTCGCGGCCGGCGACATTCGTGCGGGATCGATGAAGCGCGTCGCCGCGGCCTCCGGTGAGGGGGCCAGCGTCGTACCCCTGGTCCACGCGCACCTGGTCGACTCCGCCCCTTCCTGAGCCCGGGAGGTCATCGGGACGGGTCGCCAGAGCCACCACTTCGGATGACGTCTCCCGGGCGCCAACCGCGAAGGGCCCGTCACCACGTGTGCGGTGACGGGCCCTCTCGGGTTGCTACGGGGTCAGAGAGGCCTCAGGCCGACTCGTCGTCCTTCGGCTCGGCCTCGGACTGCGCCTCCGCGGTCTCGACGTCGGCAGCCTCGGTCTCGATGACCTCGGTCTCGCCGTCCACTCCGGTGGCCTGCACCTCAGCGGGGGCATCCTCGGTGGCCGGCTCGACGACCTCGACCGGGGGGGCAGCCGGAGCAGTCGTTGCGGCCTTCTCCTTCGGTGCGGTCGGCGTGTAGGCGTCGGTCACCAGCTCGATGACCGCCATCGGGGCGTTGTCGCCCTTGCGCGGACCGATCTTGGTGATCCGGGTGTAACCGCCGGGACGCTCCGCGAACGTAGGACCGATCTCGGTGAAGAGCGTGTGCACGACCGACTTGTCGCGGATGGTCTTGAGGACCTCGCGACGCTGGTGCAGCGGGTTCTCCCCGTTGTGGGCCTTGACCGCCTTGGTGATGAGCTTCTCGGCGTGGGGACGCAGGGTGCGCGCCTTGGCCTCGGTGGTGGTGATCCGACCGTGCTCGAAGAGCTGCGTGGAGAGGTTGGCCAGGATGTGGCGCTGGTGGGCCGGGCTCCCGCCGAGGCGGGCGCCCTTCTTCGGCTGCGGCATGAGCTTCTCGATTCTCCCGAGCCGTACCAGGTACTCGGGCTAGAGGTGTTTGCGACAACGCCTGCCGCAGAAAGCGACGGGCACAGGGGGGCG
>JBKJON010000155.1:0-2630 GCA_046595715.1 Marmoricola sp. | reverse complement strand
CTCCAGGCAGTGGCCCACCATCGTGAGGTAGGAGATGACGGTGAGGTCCGGGCCTTCGCGGCGTAAGGCCGCCTTGCCGACCTCGATCCGGTAGTCCAGGTCATCGACCGGCGCGATGCCCTTGGCTAGGTACAGATCGACATGCTCGAGCACGACGACCGGGTCGTTGCAGGCCAGGGCGGTATTCATGAGGCCCACGTAGTCGAAAGGGGTCGAGGGGGCGACGACTCGCAGGCCGGGTGCGGTGGTGAGCACGCCGGCGGGGTCCATGGAGTGCTGCGACCCGTAGCCGGTCCCGGCTGCGGGCTTCTGCCGAAGCACGAAGGGGATGCTGCTGTCGCCACCGAACATGTGCCGGGCCTTGGCGATCTGGTTGAAGAGCTGGTCCGCGGCGACCCACATGAAGTCGGCGTACATGAACTCGACCACGGGCTTGAATCGTCCGTCCAGTGCCATGCCGCCCGCGAGCCCGGCGAAGGCGTTCTCGCTGATCGGGGTGCCGAGCACCCGATCCGGGAAGAGCTCCAGCGGGCGCTTGGTGGCGCCGTTGGTGCCGCCCTTGAGTCCGTCCACGTCCTCGCCCATCACCACGATGGACTCGTCGGTCTCCATGCGCCGAGCCATCACTGCACTGACCAGGTCCACGAAGCGCCGCTGGTCGAGCTCACCGGAGAAGCTCTCCGCTTCCTCGTAGCGCGAGCCGTCGAGCTCGGAGAGGTCGCCGCGGATCCCCACGTCCACAAAGCTCGGGTCGGGCCACAGACTCCCGATGATCCGGCGCTCGTTCGGCTTCCCGCCGGGCACCGACTCGAGGAAGTCGTCGCCGATGCCCTTCATGACGGCGTCCACCTCGGCGGTCGCGGCGTCGATCTCCTCCTCGCTGAGAAGATCCCGGGCCACCACGCTGCGGCGGAGCTGAGCGATCGGGTCTCGGTCGCGCCAGCTCTTCTCCTCTGTCTTCTCGCGATAACCGAACGCCGAACCGGGGAAGGCGCCGTTCTGGTGGTAGAAGCGGTAGAGGTCGGCCTCGACGATGGTGGGCCCGTTCCCTGCCCGCATGTGGTCGACTGCCTCGCTCATCGCGGTGTGCACTGCGAGGGCGTCCATGCCGTCGACCCGCCAGCTCGGGATGTTGAAGCCGAGCCCGCGAGCCGAGAGCCGCGGCTCAGCGGTGGCCTTGGCGACAGGGGTCGACACGGCGTACTGGTTGTTCTCGATGAAGAAGCAGACGGGCAGCTTCCAGGCGGCCGCGAGGTTGAACGTCTCGAGCACCGAGCCGATGTTGACTGCACCGTCACCGAAGTAGGTGACCGAGACGGCGTCGGTGCCGGCGTGCAGCTGGTTCCAGGCGAAGCCGGCCGCTTGCGGGACACCACCACCCACGATCGCGTTGGTGCCCATGGCTCCCGCCTCGCGCCACCGCAGGTGCATCGATCCGCCCCGTCCCCGGCAGAACCCGTCAGCCAGACCACAGATCTCCGCCAGCGTCTTGCGCAGGACCTCGTGCACCTCGGGGGTCAGCTCCGGGAGCGCGCCGGACTTGGGCGTCACGACGTGGCCGAAGGCCTTGGCCAGGAACTGGTGGTGGCCTCGGTGGGACCCGTTCACGAAGTCGTCCGAGCGCAGCGGGAGCACGGAGCCGACCGCTCCGCCCTCCTGTCCGACGCTGGAGTGGGCGGGACCGTGGACCAGACCCTGACCTGCGAGCTCGAGGACGTACTCCTCGAAGGACCGGATCCACTGCGCTTGACCGAGCAGCTGCAGCAGGAGGTCGGGATCCGCCGCGCTCCAGTCGCTGTCGTCGACGGTGAGCTCCACCCAGGGGGAGCCCTGTTCCAATGAATCGTGACTCGGCATGCCGGCTCCTCAAGGCTGTTGGTGTATCCACTGGCGGCGCCTCAAACTAAGAGTTGAGCGCGTTGGTAGATGAGAGTAGTGTGGCAATGGATACATTGCAAGAGGAGATGAGATGACCGTCACACCACTACCGGGCGTCCGCGCTGTCGACCACATCGGCGTCACGGTCCCCGACCTCGATGAGGCCCACGAGTTCTTCACCGGCGTGCTCGGGTGCGAGTACCTGTATCGACTGGGGCCCTACCGCGACGACGTGGGCAGCTGGATGAGCGAGCACCTGGACGTGGACCCCCGCGCGGTGATGGAGCGGCTGCACTTCTATCGACTGGGTGGGCAGGCGGTCTTCGAGGTCTTCCAGTACGCCGCCCCCGACCAGGCGTCATCCCCTCCCCGCAACAGCGACGTCGGCGGCCACCACGTGGCGATCTACGTCGAGGACCTCGACCCTGCGGTCGCGACACTGCACGCCCACGGGCTCACCGTCCTGGGCGGGCCCACCACCAGCAGAGGTCCGAGCGAAGGGCAGCGATGGGTGTACTTTCTGAGCCCGTGGGGGATGCAGTTCGAGCTGGTCTCCTATCCCGAGGGCAAGGCTTTCGACCACCGACCCGAGGACTTCGGGTGAGGCAGTTGGCCGACCTGGATCCAGGAACCACGACCGGAGGATCAATGAGCGAGGTGCCTGGCTCCACTGCGAGCCAGCGGATCGCCGGGATCATCGGTGAGCGCATCCTGAACGGTGTGCTCGCGCCGGGCGCCCGGATCAAGCAGGA
>JBKJON010000055.1:0-3383 GCA_046595715.1 Marmoricola sp. | reverse complement strand
CTTCGCGATGAACGTCGCCACCGACCGTCCAGCGGCGCGGATCCCCCTGGCACAGGGCATCGGCGTGGCCGCCGTGGTGTTCTCAATCCTCTACTTCGTCTCCGATGTGCTCGAGCTCCTCCACGGTGGCTTCTCCACACCCCAGCTGGTGCTCACCTACCTCTCCGAGGCCGCCATCCCGCTCTTCGTTCTCGGGCTGTATGCCGTCCAACGGCCCCACATCGGCACGCTCGGTCTGTTCGGCGCGGTCGGCTACGCCTACGCCTACGTCTTCTTCACCGGCACCGTGCTGCTGGCGCTCGTGGACCGGTCACCGGACTGGGGGCCCCTCGTGGGAGATCTCGGGCCCTGGGTCACCGTGCACGGACTGCTGATGGTGCTGGCCGGCTCTGCCTTCGGAGTGGCCGTCGTCAGAGCCGGCGTGCTGCCACGCTGGACCGGGGTGCTCCTGCTCATCGGAGTGGTCCTCGTCGCGCTGGCGTCACCGCTACCGGGCGCCGCCCAGACCCTGTGCGCAGGTATACGGGACCTCGCGTTCGCCGGCATGGGCCTGTCCTTGCTGCCCCGCCCCCACGACCCATCCGCACGGCCAACGAGAGAAGCGTCGTCCATGTACAACAGCGCCGGCCGCTAGTCGAAGGATCCGCGCATACGACCGCAGCGTCCCATCGGACGCCTCGGCACACCCGAAAGCAGCTTGGTGGGCAATTGCGTTCGGTTGTCGCCGACCTGCCGTTGTTCTTCACCGGCCCGCTATTTCGGCGGTGGCACCTTCGCTGGGGTGCTACCCCCGGCGAGCTCGAGGCTGCCCTTCCCGGGACCACGTCCTGCCCCCGGAACGTGGCGGTGTGATCAGCGCGGTGGGGCTCGAACCCTGACCACCTGCCTCGGGTCGGATCTCCTCGGACTCGGGTGGACCTCACAGCGCGCCATACCAGCCCGTAGAGTCCACGGTGGATAACGATGGACGCCGTTGACCGTCCACACCCACCGGTGATGAATGCGGCATTCTCGGCGAGCAAGGACTCGTCCACCATGCCAATGGCAAGAAAGGTCCGCTCGGCGATCACCTCAGACCGATCCTTTTGCGGACATCGGGCCTGCCCTCGAGCGGGTAGATGGTGGCGGTTCAGCTCTTGGGCGTCTCGACCGGGTCGACATCGGGGTCCTCAGTCAGCATGTCACGGTCGTCGGACGCAGAGGCACGGTCATCCTTGGCGTGCATGCGCTCCAGGGCGGCATGACGGCGAAAGGGAAACTCGGAGCCGTAGGAGTCGCCGTCTTCTGCCTTCACGAAGGCAGCGAGGTCGGCGGCTTGGTCACGCTTCGCCGATTCGTCGTCGCGGTTGTCAGCCTCGACATCACGCTGGTCAGCCGCCGCCAAGACTTCGTCGGCGGCATCTAGCTGGCTGTAGGGCGCGTCAAGCGTGAGGTTGGGCAGGTTTGATCGGCTCCGGGGTGCGGAGCTGTTTGTGGGTGTTGATCGGCAGGGCCTGGCTGTTGGGTGCCGGGCGCCCACGCTGACGTATGCGACCTCGCGATGAGTGGGTCGTCTGGCTTCGTTCGGGCTGCCGCACAGGCGAAGGACCCGGGCGCCAAGCTAGATGCGGCATAACGCCTCGCGACGTCTGCCATAGCCGAAACGGCGTCTGGTCCGGGTCCTTCGTGCCCTCGAGCCTGACACTGTCGACCGGAGTTGTGAAGTCCTCCTTTGTCAGTCCTCTCGGGTCCACCTGGTGGAGTCGTAGGCGGCCTGGTCACGGACCAGCGCGAACGCGATCCGGTTCGCGCGGTGTGCCATCGCGCAGCCGATGACCAGGCCCTTCTTGCCGCGGGCACGCAGTTGGGAGCCGTAGGCCTTGGCGGCGGAGTCGTTGAGCCACAGCCCGAGCCCGAGGTCGATCAGCGCGCGGCGCAGCTCCACGCTGCCCTCGCGGCTGATCACGCTGTCGCGGCGTTTGCCGGCCGACTCGTACTGGATCGGGTTCAGGCCCGCGGTGCGGTAGACCTGCCGGTGGTGGTCGAACCGGGTCGGGTCGCCGAGCGCGCCGCCGTAGTTCCCGGCCCGGACCGCAGCCCAGCCCGGGACCGTCAGCAGGGGCGCGAACGGGCTGGCCGGCAGCAGCCGTGCCAGCTGGTCGGTGGCATGCTCGACCTGCGCGTCGAGGTCGCCCAGCAGCGCAAGGTCGGCGGCCAGGACCATCCGTGCGACCGAGGCATCTGCGGTGGGTAGCGCGTCACGGGCGGCCTGGACGAGCCTGTCCGCGACCGGTCGACGAATCTGCAGCCCACGGGTGGCACCGAACCGGACGAACCGGGTGGTGCCCAGGGCTGCGAGCCGGGAAGGGTCGGCGAACTCGGCAGCGACCAGCCGGCCGACCTTGGTGGCCAGCACATCGGGCAGCGCCAGGGTCAGACCGGGAAAGGTCCGATCCAGGTGCCCCAGCAGCTGGTTCTTGGTGGCCGTGCGCACCAGCACCCGGCTGGTCCGATGGGCTGACCAGGCGGTGAGCTCGGCCAGCACCAACGATCGGTCGCGGACGGGCTGTCCCCTGCCCGCCAACAACAGCTCGGTCATCGCTTGCAGGTCGATCACGTCGGTCTTGATCGTGCGCTTGCCCAGCACCCGGCGCTGCTCGGTGACATGGGCCGGGTTGAGCTCGAGGACCTCCCACCCATCCGGCCACGCCGCGTCCAGCAGCGGCCGGTGATAGTGCCCGGCCGCCTCGATGCCGACCTTGAGCACCGCGCCGGGCCGGAGCACCGCGACAATGTCGGCCACCGTCCGCACGAGTGAGGGCCCCGTCATCGGGCACCCCGTGCGGGGCTTGAGCAGCAACGTCCGGGCAGAGTCGGTAACCGAGAACGCGAACTCCGTCTTGCCAACATCCACTGCGACGACGACCGTCGATGATGTAACTGGCAAAGCCTGAACAACCATCGGACCCACCTCCGGGGGTGCGAGAAGGCCAAGGCGCGTCAACGCCAGACCTTCGAGTGAAAGAACCTGTCGGTCCCTTCCAAGCACCTCCGGAGGTGTCCGTGAAGGACTACCTCGACCTATATCAGCCGATCGGCTAACGCTGCCTCTCGCCGGTCCACATCATTCCTCGCGCTTGGCTACGGCGGCCTCCCGGTCGTTTTCGTTCTCATTCATGCTGGCAAGTGTGGGCCCTGTGCCGCAGACAGGGCGAGACACCGCCACGCGATCGGCTTGCGACGTCCGTTGGCTGAGGCCGTTCAGTAGGTTGACTGGCAATGGACACCTGAGGAGGTGCTTGCAGCGTGCGGATTCTCGTGCTCGGTGCAGGGGTCATCGGCAGCGTCTACGCCGGCCGGTTGCTGGCGGCCGGACACGAGGTGGTTCTGATGGCGCGCGGCGG
>JBKJON010000041.1:0-10182 GCA_046595715.1 Marmoricola sp. | reverse complement strand
GCGGGCGCCGGTCATGCCGAACGGGTGGCCGAGGGCGATCGACCCGCCGTTCACGTTGAGCCGGTCCTCCTCGACGCCGAGCTCGCGGGCGGACGGGATGACCTGCGCGGCGAACGCCTCGTTGATCTCGACGAGGTCGATGTCGCCGATGCTCATCCCGGCGTACCTCAGGGCGTTCCTCGTCGCCTCGACCGGGCCGAGGCCCATGATCTCGGGGGACAGGCCGCTGACGCCGGTCGCGACGATGCGAGCCAGCGGCTTGAGGCCGAGCTCGGCTGCCTTGGTGTCGGACATCACGATGACAGCCGCAGCGCCGTCGTTGAGTGCGCAGCAGTTGCCGGCCGTCACGACGCCATCGGGACGGAAGACCGGCTTCAGGCTGGCCATCGCCTCGTAGGTCACGCCCGCACGCGGGCCGTCGTCGGCGGAGACCACGGTGCCGTCGGGAGTCGTCACGGAGGTGATCTCGTTGGCCCAGAAGCCGTCCGCGAACGCCTTCTCGGCGAGGTTCTGGCTGCGTACGGCGAACTCGTCGAGCTCCTTGCGGCCCAGGCCCCGCATCCGCGCGACGTTCTCGGCCGTCTGGCCCATGGCGATGTAGACGTCGGGCAGGTGGCCGTCCTCGGCGGGGTCGTGCCAGTCCTGGCCTCCGAGCGCGAGCTCATCGGTGCGCTTGGCCGCGTCCTCGAACAGCGGGTTGCGGGTGCCGGGGATGTGGTCCGAGGTGCCCTTGGCGAAGCGGGAGACAGTCTCGACGCCGGCCGAGATGAACGCGTCACCCTCGCCGGCCTTGATGGCGTGGAAGGCCATCCGCGAGGTCTGCACCGAGGAGGAGCAGTAGCGGGTGATCGTCGTACCGGGGATCTCGTAACCCAGCAGCGAGGAGACGACGCGGCCCATGTTGTTGCCGGACTCACCGCCGGGAAGCCCGCAGCCGAGGATGAGGTCGTCGATCGTGGTGGGGTCCAGCTCGGGGATCTTCTCGAGCGCGGCCTGGATGATGAGCGCGCTCAGGTCGTCAGGACGGAAGTCCTTGAGCGACCCCTTGTTGGCGCGGCCGATCGGGGTGCGGGCTGCGGAAACGATCACTGCCTCGGGCATGGGGGAGATCTCCAGTCGATGGGGTGTACGACGCACCTGGCGCCGCGTTCGGCGAGGCCCAGACTAGACGTTGGGTCTAGGCGCCGGGGCCGGGGTCGTCGCCCACGAGCGCTCCCATGAGCAGCTCCAGCCCGTTCCTCATGTACGCCGCCCGCTGGTCCGGTGCCTCCCGGAGCGCGTGCATCAGCACTCCGTCGAGGGCCGCGATCAGGGTGCTGGCCCGGGCCCGGCTGTGGTCGTGACCACCGGTGACCATGGCGTGCTCGACGATGTCCTCGAGCTGGCGCAGCTGGGCCCTGGTGATCTGCGCGATCTCGGGCTGGCGTGATCCCTCGAGGCTCAGCTCGACCCGGGCGAGCAGCATCTCGGGCTCCAGCAGCCACGAGCGGAGCATGGCCGCGGTCTGCTGCACCTCGTAGCCCTCGGCACCGCGGTGCTCCTCGATGCGCCGGGTCAGCTCCTGGATGTCGTGGGAGAAGTGCTCGGTGACGTACTCGGTCAGCCGGGTCAGCAACGCCAGGCGGGTGCGCATGTAGGCCGAGCTGGTGCCCTGGGGGAGGCCGGCCTCGCTGTCCACGGCCCGGTGGGTGAGGCCGCGCAGGCCGGTCCTGGCCAGCACCCTGACCGCCGCCGCCAGGAGCAGGGACTCCCGCTCGGTGAACGACGCGGCTCCTGTCGTGCTGCTCATGACTCCTCCTCGGCCGTGACGCAGGACACTACCGCTGTCCTTGAACCACTCCTTCTACAGGCGTAGATTTATCTACAGATGTAGAAAACCCGAGGAAAGGAAAGATCATGGACTTCATTCTGTTGCCCGACCTGGCCGCTTTCATGATCGGCTTCGTGGCCATCGCTGCCGTCAGCGTCGCGCTCGCGATCGGTACCACCGTGTTGTTCTTCGCCGACAACCACACCCTGCGCGTGCGCCGTCACGAGAGCGTCCGTCACTACTACGGGCACCTCGCTCTCGGGCGCTGAGCCTGCCCCACCCTGTCGTGGGCACCCTTGGGTGTCCTGAGACGATCTGCCCGTGCCGCACACCTACGAGTGCTTCCTGCGCTGGGCCGACATGGACCTGCTGGGCCACGTCAACAACGTGACCTACCTCGACTACGTGACCGAGGCCCGTGAGGCCCTCTTCGCCGGACACCCGGTGAGGAGGGCCACGGTCGTCTCCCACCAGGTGGAGTTCGTCAAGCCGCTGGTCTTCCGCCGGGCCCCCGTGCTCGTCGACACCTGGGTCACCGACGTCAGCAGCGACCGGGTCACGCTCGCCCACGAGGTGTACGACGCCCCGACGCAGGCGGGCGCGGAGCGGACCGTCTACCTTCGTGCCACGGCGGTCCTGGCCCATCGCCTCGGCGACCTCGAGACGAACCTCGCGGAGCAGCACCGCGGGCCGGCGCTCGCTTGGCGCCCTCTCAACACCGACCACCGCTCGACCGGTGACGTCCTCGAGCTGCCGGTGCGCAGGTCCGACCTGGACGAGACCGGTCAGGCGTCGGCGGGCATCTTCTTCGAGTACGCCCAAGAGGCCCGCATCCGCTACGTGATGAGCCTGCACACCCGGGGTGAGCAGTGGAGCCAGCACGTCATCGCGCGCACCGACATCGACTACTTCGCACCGGTGACCTACCGTCGCGAGCCGTACTCCGTGCACTCCTGGCTCGCCCACCTGGGCCGGCGGTCCTTCACCATCCTCTCCGACGTCCGCGACGGGGACCGGTTGCTCGCCAGCGCAGCGGTGGTGATGGTGACCTTCGACCTCGAGACCCAGGGGACCACCGAGATGGCCGAGCAGCAGCGCGCCCGTCTCGAGCGTGAGCTCGGCGGTCCCTAGACCACGTCCTCCGTGGTGTTGATCATGAATTGCGCCGCGTGCGTGACGTACTCCCAGAACTGGGTGTCCTGGTCGGGCGGCAGCTGCGCCTCGTCGAGACCGGCCCGGAAGTGCGTGAGCCAGTGGTCCCTGGCCGTCGGCGTGACCTCGAAGGGCGCGTGCCGCATCCGGAGGCGCGGGTGGCCGCGCTGGTCGGAGTAGGTCGTCGGGCCACCCCAGTACTGCTCGAGGAACATCGCGAACCGCTCCTCGGCCGCGGCCAGGTCGGGTTCTGGGTACATCGGCCGTAGCACCTCGTCCTCCGCGACCCCGGCGTAGAAGCGCTTGACGATCTTGCGGATCGTCGGGCTGCCGCCGATGTCGTCGTAGAAGGTGCTCATGGCGTCATTGTCGCAACCGCCGCTCAGCGCAGGGCGGTCAGGTACTGCTGCGCCGTCTCCAGGTTGCGACGCCGTGCCTCCCAGGTGACGCCGACGACGAGCAGGACCAGCCCGACCCCGCCGAGAGAGACCCAGCGGGGGACCGCGTCGGCGATCGGCTCGAGGTGACGTACGGCGAGAACGCCGGTCGTCACCGCCCCGAGCACGAACGGGGCGGCCAGCCGCTGCTGCACCCCGGCGGCGAGCACCAGCACCGCGGCCACACCGATCAGGGCACCACGCAGCGAGACCGGCTCCTCGAGCGCGAGCAGCAGGCTGGGGAGCAGGGCCAGCGTCAGGCCGCTGCCGAGCATGGTGAAGCTGCTCGTCCCGGGATCCCGGCGCAGCTGCCAGGCGCCGGTGGCGACGAGCAGCGCGGCGGCCGGCAGTGTGTACAGCTCCGGGGCGCTCACGTCGGCGGCGACCCGCACCGCGGTGGCGAGACCGAGCACGGCTGTGCCCGACCAGCCGAGAAGCGCCCGGTCCCGGGTGGTGACCGCGATGACGCAGATGGCCGTGCCGGCGATGGTGAGGACCATGGCTGCCGTCCGCTCGTCCGGTGCGACGACGGTGGCCAGGATCGCGAGGGTGGCCGCGGATCCCTCGAGGGAGATCCGGGTGGAGAGCTGGCGGGTCGTGGGCGAGGCGAGGACGGCCGCCAGCGCGGCGTACACCGCCAGCGCCAGGACGCGAGCCGTGAGGTCGGCCTCCATGACCTGTCCCCACTCGACCAGGCCCCAGCCCCCGAGGACCAGGGCAATACCCCCGGCCGTCGCCGCCGAGACAGGCGCCGTGGCGCGCTCGCGCGACACGCACGCCGCCGACAGCACCAGGGCCAGCGCCGTGGCCGTCAGTGCGGTGAGCAGGTGGTTCGCGGAGGCGGCGTACAGCGTGACCAGGGCGAGGTACGCCGTCGCGCCGCTCCCCAGGGCGGCGGCGGCCACGTGCTCGCGGGTCCACCAGGTCGCCCCGGCGGCGACCAGGGTCGCGAGGATGCCGGCCAGGACCCCGGTCCACAGGGGCGGCTGCAGCTCGAGGACCAGGACGAGCCCTCCGAGTGACAGCACGGCGGCGCCGACCGCGGCGAGCGACCGACGGGCCAGGTCGCGGCGGGCGGCAGGCACCTGGCGCAGCAGGCACCAGCCCGCCGCCACGAGGGCCAGGGCCGTGAGGGCGAAGGTCCACGCCGCCGCGTTGTCCTCGGGGGCCGACAGCAGGAGAGTCGCGTCGGCGCGGCCGTCGGTGTCGAGGTACCGCAGCACCTCCCACGGCGCCACGGTCAGGGCCAGGCCGAGAGCCAGGGTCCCCAGGACGGTGAGGGCCGCGGCGCCCCGGGCCCAGGCCCGTGGAGCGAGGGCAGCCACCAGCGCCAGTGCCACCAGGGCGGCGCAGTCGACCAGCCGGTCCCGGGTCGGGGTCCCCTCGGTGAGCGGGGCACGAGCCAGCAGCGCGAGGGGGAAGAGGGCCAGGCCCGACGCGACGGGCCGGGCCCGCGCGGGGACACCCGGCACGTGCACCACGGCAGCGGCGAGGACGACCGCGGCCACGAGCGGCCAGCCGCGGACGTCGGACCACCAGGCGCCGAGCTGGGCGGACTCGAGCGCGCGGTCCCAACCCAGGACGAGCAGCACCAGCCAGGAGATGACCGCCAGCCCCCCCAGGCCGTACGCCGCCAGGGGGACCCACCGACGGAGGAGGAGGAAGAGTGCGACGAGCAGCGGGATCGACACGGTGGTCGCGATCGCCGGGTTCTCGGCGAGCCAGGCGTTGGACCAGCACAGCACCACCGCGCCGAGGACGGCGACCGACTCCGCGCCGTACAGACGAGCCACCGGTTGGCGCCCGGCCCAGACCCCGACCCCGGTGCCCAGCGCCAGCAGGGCGACACCGACCAGCGCGCCGGTGCCGCGCCAGGACAGCGCGTCGAGCCCGGCCAGCCCGGCCGACTGGGCGGCGAGCAGGTCCACCGTGAGCATCCCGGCGACGATGAGCCAGAACGTCTCGGCAGCACCCCGCAGGGCCTTGCGGGTCAGGACCACGGCGACCGCGGCGAGGACACTCGTCACGCCGAGCAGCACCAGCGTGCGTCCCGTCAGTCCGAGCAGGTTCCAGGCGACGGCCGCGAACACGACCGCCGCGACCAGGAGGCAGAGCCCGCCCAGGGAGAGCAGCACCACCTGGACCGACGCGGCGGGCAGACGCCGGGGCGGTGCGGGCCGGCGTGCCGTGGCGGCTGGGACCGGGTAGGTCGGGAGCGCGACCGGGCCTCCGGTGCCCTCGGTCTCCGACGTAGCGAGCGGGACCGCCGCGGGGGCGCTTCGCAGCTGCTCGACGAGCCGGTCGGCGTCGACCATGGTGTGCCAGAGCTGGAGCGCGACGGGTCCCGTGACCTGCAGCCCGCAGACCGTGCAGGTGGCACTGGGATCCAGCGCGCCGCGACAGTCCGGGCAGATGGCGGTGTCGACGAGTCGGCTCATGGACCGATACTCGCCTGTTGTGGGGGCTGCGCGCGTCCGGCGCGCGACTCACCCGCTCTGAGTAGGTCTACTCAGGCGCGGGGGAGGCGGCCGGCTTGGGCACAGCGTCACGCTGCCAGACGACACGCTGCGGCAGGGGCATCACGATGCCCTCCTGGTCGAACCGCGCCTTGATCCGCTCCCGCATCTCCCGGGCCACGTGCCACTGCTGCATCGGCGCCGTCTTGAGCGTCACCCGCACGATGACGGCGTCGGGGGCGAGGTTCTGCACGCCCCAGACCTCGGGCTCCTCGATGATCACGCCCTTGTAGTCCTCGTCGTCCCACAGGCTGTGGGCCACCTCGGCGAGCACCTCACGGACGCGCCCGAGGTCCTCGGAGTAGCTCACGCCGATGTCGAGCACGGTGCGGGCCCAGTTCTGGCTCTGGTTGCCCACGCGCAGGATCTCGCCGTTGCGGACGTACCAGACGGTGCCGTCGATGTCGCGCACGCGGGTGACCCGGAGGCCGACGTTCTCCACGGTGCCGACGGCCTCGCCCAGGTCGACGACGTCGCCGACGCCGTACTGGTCCTCGACCATCATCATCACGCCGGACAGGAAGTCCTTGACCAGGTTCTGGGCGCCGAAGCCGATCGCGAGCCCGAGCACGCCGGCGCTGGCCAGGATGGGAGCGATGTCCATGCCCACCTCCGAGAGCGCCATCACGAAGGCGATCCCGAACACGACGGTGGTGGTGATGCTCTTCAGCAGGGTGCCGAGGCTCTGGGCGCGCTGGGCCCGGCGGTTGAAGGTCATCTTGGCGCCGGGGATGGCGGCGGTCTCAGCCCGGGTGACGACCCGGTCGATGGCCTTGGAGGCGAGCCAGCGCACGACGCCGGCACCGATCAGGATGGCCAGGATGGCCAGCGGCCTGCCGATCAGCCAGGTGGCGCTCTGGGCGAGGGTCTCGTTCCCGGTCCAGTCGTAGACGGCGGCACACGTCCAGCTGTTGCTCTCCTGGCACGTGGCGGGCATGTCGAACAAGCCCGAGGGAAGTGAGGTAGGGGAAAGCATGTGAGCGAGGCTACGAGGGACGGGCGAGACCGACCAAGCCAACACTGGCTATCCTTCATGTGTGTTCACTCACGACGCCTCCCGTGCCCGACGACCCGCCGGCCGATCCCCGGACAGATCCCCGGGTAGATCCTTGGGCAGATCCCTGCTCAGCCTCCCGGTGGCCGGCTCGCTCGTGCTCTGCGCGGGGCTGGTCACCCCGGCCGCTGCCGACACACCCGCAGCCTGGGAGGAGGCGCCGGCCGTCTCACCCCTCGGCTTCCTGCTGGTGCTGGTGATCATCCCGCTCGGCATCGCGGCCGTCCTGGCCCTGCTGACCATCCTGCCCTCGCTCGCGAGCGACCGGGGCTACGAGCCTGGTCAGTCCTGGCGCGGTGAGGCGGAGTGGTTCGGTGGCCCGACCCAGGGCGTGAAGTCCGCCGCCGAGGTCACTCCCGAGCAGATCGAGTCCCGCTCCAAGGACACCGGGGGCACCAGTGCCCGGTGGTGACGCCTTCTCCTCGGCCCAGGAGGCCGAGATCGACCGCTCCATCCGGGCGGCCGAGACCTCCTGCCGCTTCGAGTTCTCGGTCTACGTCGGCGCGGTGGAGGGCGACCTCAACGCCTACACCCGACGCCTGCACGCCTCGCTGTCCTCGCCGGCTCGCAGTGTGCTCATCGTGGTCGACCCGGCGGCCCGTGCGCTCGAGGTGGTCACCGGGTCCGTCGTACGCCGCTCGCTGAGTGACGAAGCCGTCGCGCTGGCCGCGGTCGGCATGCAGTCGGCCTTCGCCGGCGGAGACCTCGTCGGTGGCATCAAGCACGGTGTGGGCCAGCTGGCCGAGGCGGCCCGCCAGCCGGAGAGCCTGCACGAGAAGTAGCCGTCCGGGCAGGAGTGGCTCCTGCCCTGCCTCCTACCGCCCGTCCCTCTCCTGCCCGGCGAGATAGCGCTCCACGTCCGCCGCGCCCTCCCGCACGTATCGCTTCGCCGCCGGGTTGGCCGGCGACTCCTGCAGCCAGGTGCTCACCCGCTCGAGGAGCTCGGGCGAGGCCAACGGGCGGGGGAACAGGAACTCGAGGGCGGTCGAGGCGCGCTGGGTGCCCTTCTCCTCCCACAGGGTGTCGGCGACCTGGAGGTACTTCTCCAGGTAGGGCATCAGGAGCTCGTCCTGGCCGGGCTGCATGAGGGAGAGCACCACGCTGCGCTGCGTCTCGTTCGGCACGTCGTCGCGAACGACGGCGATCTCCCACGCGTCGGCCTTGGCCTCGGCGCTGGGGCGGCAGGCGCGGGCCGCGGCGGCGCGCTCCTGGCCGGAGATGGTCTTGTCCTGGTGGAGCTCGGCGGCGATGCGCTCCTCGTCGGCCCGGCCACCGCGTGCGAGACCGGTCAGCAGTGTCCACCGCAGGTCGGTGTCGATGCTCAGTCCCTCGATCACCAGGGACCCGTCGAGCAGCCCCTCGAGGGCCTCGAGGGCCTCGGCGGTGTGGGCCGAACCCGCGAAGGAGCGCGCGAAGGTGAGCTGGTGGTCGCTGCCCGGCTCGGCCTCGTCGAGCAGGCGGCGCAGGCCGCGCTCCCACGTCTTCCGCAGTGCCGCTCGGTTGGCGGGGGCGGAGAAGTTGTTGACGGCCTGGGCGGCGTACCCCGGGATCCTGGAGGACCCGAACGCGTCGGTCTCCGCGGCGATGTTGCCCAGGACCAGGGTGACGAAGTCGGTGGCGCTCAGCTCGGCGTCACGTGTCATGTCCCACGCTGCCCCCCAGCACAGGGCTCTGGCCAGGGAGTCGTCGAGCCGGGAGAGGCCGCCGATCACGGTGGCGAGGGAGCGCTCGTCGAGGCGGATCTTGGCGTACGACAGGTCGCCGTCGTTGAGCAGCAGCAGGTCGGGCTGCCGGGTGCCGACCAGCTCCTCGATGCTCGTGGTCTCGCCCTCGACGTCGGTCTCCACGGTCGTACGACGGACCAGGTGGGCCTCGCCGTCCGGCGTCGTCTCGAGGTCGTAGAGGCCTATCGCGATGCGGTGACGACGCAGCGTCGGGTGATCCGTGGTCGCGCTCTGGAGCACCGAGAAGCGGGTGTAGCGGCCGGCGTCATCGACCTCGAACCGGGGCGTGAAGGTGTTGACGCCGCTGGTCTGCAGCCACTCCCTGGCCCAGGAGTCGAGCTCGCGGCCCGAGGACTCCTCCAGGGCGCTGAGCAGGTCGCTGAACTCGGAGTTCCCGAAAGCGTGCTTCTTGAAGTAGGCCCGTAGCCCGACCAGGAAGTTCTCCAGACCGACCCAGGCCACGAGCTGCTTGAGGACCGAGGCGCCCTTGGCGTAGGTGATGCCGTCGAAGTTGACCTCCACGGCCTGCAGGTCGTAGTTGTCAGCGGCGATCGGGTGGGTGCTGGGCAGCTGGTCCTGGCGCAGCGCCCAGTTCTTGCGAGCGTTGGTGAAGCCGGTCCAGGACTCGGTGAACTCGGTCGCCTCGACGGCCGCGTGGTAGCAGGCCCACTCGGCGAAGGACTCGTTGAGCCAGAGGTCGTCCCACCACTTCATGGTCACCAGGTCGCCGAACCACATGTGCGCCATCTCGTGGAGGATCACCTCGGCCCGGAACTCGTAGAACGAACGGTCCTGCCGGGGGCGCGGGAGATACTCGTCGCGCAGGGTGACGGCGCCGGCGTTCTCCATCGCACCCATGTTGTATTCGGGCACGTAGAGCTGGTCGTACTTGCCGAACGGGTAGGGGTAGTCGAAAAGGTCCTCGAAGAACTCAAAGCCCTGACAGGTCAGCTTCTCCAGCTCCGCGACATCCATGTGCTCGACGAGGGACTGGCGGCTGTAGTGGCCCAGCGGGATGTCCCCATGCTTGCCCTCGTAGGTGCCGAGCACCTCGTGGTACTCGCCGGCGACCAGCGCGGTGATGTAGGTCGACATCGGCTGGGTGGCGGGGAAGCTCCAGTGGGACTTCCCGTCATCGACCCGCTCGGGCGTGGGCGTCGCGGCGTTCGAGACGACCTTCCAGTGGCTGGGCGCGGTCACCCGGAACGTGAACGGTGCCTTCAGGTCGGGCTGCTCGAACGTCGTGTAGACGCGCCGGGCGTCCGGAACCTCGAACTGGGAGTAGAGGTAGACGCGGTCGTCGACCGGGTCTACGAAGCGATGCAGACCCTCGCCGGTGCGCGAGTAGGTGCAGTCGGCGGTCACGACCAGCTCGTTGTCGGCGGCCAGCCCGGTCAGCGCGATGCGGTGGTCGGCGTACGCCGTGGCCGGGTCGATCGTCTCGCCGTTGAGGGCGATCGCGTGCACGGTCGCGCCTACCAGGTCGGCG
>JBKJON010000525.1:0-13807 GCA_046595715.1 Marmoricola sp. | reverse complement strand
GAGCTCGGCCTCCCGGTGCTCGGTGTCGTTGCCTACGCCGGCTCCTTCGCCGACGGCATCCACACCTCCATCCCGGCCCCGGGCATCGGTGCCCTCGGTGCGGGCATCGGTGGCGTGAACTCGCCGTTGGCCAAGGGCCTGGCCTCGCTCGGCCTGGGGGCGGACGACCTCGCCGTGGTGTCCAAGCACGACACCTCGACCGCTGCCAACGACCCCAACGAGTCGCAGCTGCACGAGAAGCTGGCCGGTGCGCTCGGCCGCACGGTCGGTTCGCCGCTCTACGTGGTCAGCCAGAAGTCGCTGACCGGTCACGCCAAGGGTGGCGCCGCCGCCTTCCAGCTGATCGGGCTGTGCCAGATGCTGGCCAGCGGCGTCCTTCCCCCGAACCGTGGTCTGGACTGTGTCGACGAGGCGCTGAACGACAACGAGCACCTGGTCTGGCTGCGCGAGTCGCTGCAGACCGGGCCGTTCCGCGCCGGTCTGCTGACCAGCCTCGGCTTCGGGCACGTGTCCGCGATGGTCGCGGTGGCGCACCCCGGTGCGTTCGTCGCCGCCCTGTCCAAGAAGCAGCGCGAGACCTGGCTGGAGGCTGCCACGGCTCGCCTCGTCGCCGGTGAGGCTCGTCGCCTGGCCGCGATGTGTGGCGGCGCGCCGCTCTACAAGAAGCCCGAACAGCGCCGCTTCGCCGACAGCTCGCTGACGCACACCAAGGCCGACGAGAGCGCCATGCTCGTCGACCCGGCTGCTCGCCTCGGGGACAACGGGGTGTACGCCGAGGCACCTCGGTGACGACGGCCGACGAGCAACCGCTCGCCGCCGGGCTCTCGGGCCCTCTCGACCCCGGAACCGTCGCGGGCGCCGCGGCGGTGGGGGTCGACGTCGTCGGCATCAGCGCCTTCGCCGAGCAGCTCGACGAGCCCGGGACCCGGTTCGCCCGCTCGTTCACCGCAGGTGAGCGGCGGGCGGCCCAACAGGGTGAGGGCGGTGAGGCGCAGAGCCTCGCCGCCCGCTGGGCGGCCAAGGAGGCCGTCATCAAGGCCTGGTCGAGCACCCGCTTCGGGCAGGCCGAGGTGATCGACCCCGAGCACGTCGACCTGCGCGAGATCGAGGTCCGTTCTGATGCGTGGGGCCGCCCGGCGATCCGGCTCCACGGGGCCATCGCCGAGGCGATGTCCGGGTACGACGTCCTGGTCTCCCTCTCGCACGACCCCGCTGCCGACATCGCCGTCGCGTTCGTCGTACTTCAGCGGGCGGAGCCGCCAGCGCCGAGCTGACCTTGGCCGTCCCGGTGCTGGGGTGCCCCGGGGGCTGCAGGATCCCCCGGCCGGCCAGCCCCTCGGCCGATCGTTGACGCGCTCGCTCAACCGACGTGTTCTTCACCCGTGCGAGCAATCGCCCGGCCGCGAAGACGTCACCCAGCCTCGCCTCCACCGCCCGCCGCACGCCTACCGTGGCCGCCACGATCGAGGTGATCGCGGCCGACGGCTTCGCAGACGGTCGGCGACGGCCGCTTCGGGTGGCCACCGGACCGGGAGGCGCGGTGGGAGCAGGCGCCCCGGTTCCGGCGGATGTGGCGCGTCGCCCGTGTGCTGTGGGGCGTGGGCACCCTGCTCGACGCGGTCCTGCGCTGGGTGATGGCCTACACGCTGCCGATCGACGTCGTACCCGTGCTCACCCAGGGCCTCTTCCTCGTGACCGCCCTGGTGCTGTGCGTCGTCACCAACGTCTGCTAGGTGCTCTCCGGGGGCCCTGGAGGGGACTCGCGGCTCTACGACCCTGCGGGAACAATCAGGATGCCGACAGCTTCTTCTGCGCGGATTCGGCCTCGGCGGCCATCAGGTAGCCCGTCAGCATCGTCTTGAGCTGTACGACGGCGTCCGGGTGGGACTGCCCGTCGCGGATCGAGAAGTTGAGCATCGAGTAGGTGACGTGCACCAGCACCTCGGCGATCACCTGACGCTGCCCGATCTTCGACCCGGGGGTCAGCGGTGCCAGCAGCCGGGTGACCTGGGTGGCGAGATCGCGCTCGTGCTCGGCCGCGATGGCCCGCGTCGGCGGCGTGGCCTGCATCGCCAGCCAGACCGCCCGTCGCGAGGGGTCGGTGCGCCACAGCGCCGCGAGGTGGTCGAGGAGCTTCTCGAGCAGCTGCGCCCAGTCAAGGCTGGGGATCTCACCCGCGAACTTCTCCAGCTCGGCCTGCACGTTGACCGTGTCGAGGCGGTCGAGCTCGCAGATGATAGCGAACTTGTTGCCGAAGAACTGGTAGAGCGAACCGATCGGCACACCCGCCCGCAACGCGACCTGCTCGGAGGTGAACGCCTCGAACCCGACCTCGACGAGCAACGCCCTGGCGGCCCGCAGGATGTCGTCGAACCGGCGACGGCTGCGGTCCTGGGACGGCCGTCGCCGTGGGAGGAACTCCCCGGGGTCGTTCGTCTGCGTGGTCACGCGCTGAAGAATACGTGAGGGTTAGCGCATATTCGGGTTCTTCAGACGTGGCTCGATCCTGCACCTGGCTGGTTGGATGAGTCGCATGCCTGACTTCGCCTGCGCCATGGTGTCCACCGACCGGATCGCGACGAACGTCTGGACGAGCGGTCCCGACGACGGTGTACCCCTGCTGCTGGTGCACGGCAACCTCGTCACCGGAGGCTGGTGGAAGTACGTCGCGGCGGCGCTCCCCGAGGACGTGCGCGTGATCGCCCCGGACCTGCGCGGCTTCGGCCGCACCGAGCCCCTGCCGGTCGACGCCACCCGCGGGCTGGGCGACATGGTCGACGACGTGCGCTCTCTGCTGGAGGCGTTGGGGCTCGCCGACACCGGGACGGTCAACGCGGCGGGATGGTCGATGGGCGGCGGCGTGCTGATGCAGTACGCCCTCACCTACCCCGACGACCTCACCTCGCTGACCCTGGTCGCCCCGCTGTCGCCGTACGGCTTCGGTGGCACCCAGGGCCCCGACGGGCAACCGTGCTTCGACGACTTCGCGGCATCGGGTGCGGGTGGCGCGGCGCCGGAGTTCGTCGCACGACTGGCCGCCGGCGACGGATCGGAGGACGACCCCACGAGCAGCGTGCGAGTGATCCTGCGTCAGTTCTTCGGAGCGCGCGAGAACATCGCCCACGTGGACGAGGACTTCCTGGTCGACGAGACGCTGCTGACCAGCACCGGCGACGACCACTACCCCGGCGACGGCACCACCTCACCGAATTGGCCGACCCTGGCGCCGGGTGAGCACGGCGTCCTGAACGCGATGTCGCCGAAGTACTACAACGCCTCGGCCATCGTCGACCTCGCCCGCAAGCCCCCGATCACCTGGGTGCGCGGCGGCCTCGACCAAGTCGTCAGCGACACCTCGATGTTCGACCTCGCGCACCTCGGACAGCTCGGCGCCATCCCCGGCTGGCCGGGTGCGCAGGTTTTGCCGCCCCAGCCGATGGACCAGCAGATGCGCGCGGTCCTCGACACCTACCGCGCAAACGGGGGCGTGGCCGAGGAGATCGGTCTGGACGAGCACGCACACGGCCTCCCCGTGGAGGCCCCCCACCGGGTGGCTGCTGCTATCGACGCGCGGATGGTGCGCTGACGCCACTAACCTCGACCCATGTTCTCCAAGATCCTGGTGGCCAACCGAGGTGAGATCGCGATCCGGGCCTGCCGTGCGGCGACCGAGATCGGTGCGCGCACCGTCGCGGTCTTCCCCTACGAGGACCGCTGGTCCGAGCACCGGATGAAGGCCGACGAGGCTTACGAGATCGGCGAACGAGGGCACCCCGTGCGGGCCTACCTCGACGCCGAGGCGATCGTCGAGGTCGCGGTGCGAGCAGGCGCGGACGCGGTCTACCCGGGCTACGGCTTCCTGAGCGAGAACCCCCACCTCGCCGAGGCGTGCGCCAACGCGGGGATCACCTTCATCGGTCCGACCTCCGAGGTCCTGGAGCTCACGGGCCACAAGTCACGAGCGATCGCGGCGGCCAAGGCGGCCGGCGTACCCACCCTCGACTCGGTGCCTCCCAACGACGACCTCGAGGCCCTGATGGAGGACGCCAAGGGGCTGAGCTACCCGCTCTTCGTCAAGGCAGTCGCCGGCGGCGGCGGCCGCGGCATGAGGAGGGTGGACGGGGAGAAGGACCTCAAGAACGCGATCGACACGTGCATGCGCGAGGCCGAGGGCGCGTTCGGCGACCCGACCGTCTTCATCGAGCAGGCGGTCGTCAACCCGCGACACATCGAGGTGCAGGTCCTGGCCGACGCCGAGGGCCACGTGATCCACCTCTTCGAGCGCGACTGCTCGGTGCAGCGCCGCCACCAGAAGGTCGTGGAGATCGCGCCCGCCCCCAACCTCGACCCCGAGATCCGCGCGCGCATGTGTGCCGACGCGGTGCGGTTCGCCACCGAGATCGGCTACCGCAACGCCGGCACGGTCGAGTTCCTGCTCGGTGAGGACGGCAGCTACCACTTCATCGAGATGAACCCCCGGATCCAGGTCGAGCACACCGTGACCGAGGAGGTCACCGAGGTCGACCTCGTGCAGTCGCAGATGCGGATCGCGGCCGGGGAGACGCTCGCCGACCTCGGGCTCTCGCAGGACTCCATCGTGCTGCGCGGCTCGGCGCTGCAGTGTCGGATCACCACCGAGGACCCGGCCAACGGCTTCCGCCCCGACACCGGCCGCATCACGACCTACCGCTCGCCGGGCGGCGGCGGCGTGCGCCTGGACGGTGGTACGACGTACACCGGCGCCGAGGTCTCGGCCCACTTCGACTCCATGCTCGCCAAGCTGACCTGTCGCGGTCGCACCTTCGAGATGGCCGTGCAGAAGGCGCGTCGTGCCGTCGACGAGTTCCGCATCCGCGGCGTCGCCACCAACATCCCGTTCCTCCGCGCCCTGCTCGACGAGCCCGACTTCCTGGCCGGACAGGTGACGACCAGCTTCATCGAGGAGCACCCGGGACTGCTCAGCGCCCGACCGACCGCCGACCGCGGTACCCGGTTGCTCACCTGGCTCGCCGAGGTCACCGTGAACAAGCCGAACGGCGAGGCGCCGGTCAGCATCGACCCGTCGGGCAAGCTGCCCGACCTCGACCTCCAGGTGCCTGCGCCGGACGGGTCCCGGCAGCAGCTGCTGTCCCTCGGCCCGGAGGGCTTCGCGCGCGCCCTGCGTGAGCAGCGAAACGTCGGCGTCACCGACACCACCTTCCGCGACGCCCACCAGTCGCTGCTGGCGACCCGCGTCCGCACCCGCGACCTGCTCGCCGTGGGGGGTCACGTCGCGCGGCTGACCCCCGAGCTGCTCAGTGTCGAGGCCTGGGGTGGGGCGACCTACGACGTGGCGCTGCGCTTCCTGCACGAGGACCCGTGGGACCGGCTGGCGAAGCTGCGCCAGGCGGTGCCGAACGTCTGCCTGCAGATGCTGCTGCGGGGCCGGAACACGGTCGGCTACACGCCGTACCCGACCGAGGTCACCAACGCCTTCGTGGCCGAGTCCGCTGCGACCGGCATCGACATCTTCCGCATCTTCGACGCCCTCAACGACGTCGAGCAGATGCGTCCCGCCATCGAGGCCGTCCGTGCCACCGGGACGACCGTCGCGGAGGTCGCGCTCTGCTACACCGGCGACCTCTCCAGTCCCGACGAGAAGCTCTACACCCTCGACTACTACCTCGCGCTCGCCCAGCGGATCGTCGACGCCGGGGCACACGTGTTGGCGGTCAAGGACATGGCGGGCCTGCTCCGCGCCCCGGCCGCCCGCACCCTGGTGACGGCGTTGCGTGCGGAGTTCGACCTGCCTGTGCACCTGCACACCCATGACACCCCGGGTGGCCAGCTGGCCACCTTGGTCGCGGCGATCGACGCGGGCGTGGACGCCGTGGACGCTGCCTGCGCCTCGATGGCCGGTACGACGTCCCAGCCGGCGCTCTCGGCGCTCGTCGCCGCCACCGACCACTCCGAGCGGGAGACCGGGCTCGACCTCGCCGCGGTGTGCGCGCTCGAGCCCTACTGGGAGGCGACCCGTCGCGTCTACGCACCCTTCGAGTCCGGCCTCGCCTCGCCCACCGGCCGGGTCTACACCCACGAGATCCCCGGCGGCCAGCTCTCCAACCTGCGCCAGCAGGCGATCGCGCTGGGGCTCGGGGAGAAGTTCGAGCAGATCGAGGACATGTACGCCGCCGCCAACGACCTGCTCGGCAACATCGTCAAGGTGACCCCGTCCTCCAAGGTCGTCGGCGACCTGGCCCTGCACCTCGTGGCCGTCGGGGCCGACCCCCGGGAGTTCGAGGAGAACCCCGGAAAGTTCGACATCCCCGACTCGGTGGTCGGCTTCCTCTCCGGTGAGCTCGGCGACCCACCCGGCGGCTGGCCGGAGCCGTTCCGGACCAAGGCCCTCGCGGGCCGCACCTGGAAGCAGCCGGTCGGAGCGCTGACCGAGGAGCAGGCGCAGGGACTGGAGGGCACCAGCCGTCGCCGCACCCTGAACCAGCTGCTCTTCCCGGGACCGACCGCGACCTACGAGGAGGGGCTGGTGACCTACGGCGACGTCTCCGTGCTCGACACCACCGACTACCTCTACGGCCTGAAGTCCGGCGAGGAGCACGTCGTCGAGATCGAGGAGGGCAAGCGCCTGATCCTCGGACTGCAGGCCATCAGCGAGGCCGACGAGCGTGGCTACCGCTCGGTGATGTGCACGATCAACGGCCAGCTTCGTCCGGTCAACGTGCGCGACGAGTCGGTCGAGTCGGCGGTCGCCGCGCAGGAGAAGGCCGACCCCAAGGACGACCGCCAGGTCCCCGCGCCGTTCGACGGCGTGGTCACCCAGCAGGTGGCGGAGGGTGACTCGGTGGAGGCCGGCGCGGTCGTCGCGACCATCGAGGCGATGAAGATGGAGGCCTCCATCACCGCCCCGAAGGCGGGCACCGTCGAGCGCCTCGCGTTCTCCGGCACGCAGCAGGTGGAGGGCGGGGACCTCGTCCTGGTGCTCGGGTAGGCCCCTCGAGGAAAGTTCCAGAAAGTCCTGGATCCCCCTCTGCACAAGGGGAAACACAGGCTCAATGTCAGTGCTCGTTGCTTGGATTGAGTCATGACCAACCAGCCGATCGACCCGCCCAGCACCGCGTGTGCTGGTGGTGTCCCGGCTGCGTTGCTCGCGAAGCACCATCAAGTCGCCGAGCTCTCCCAGACGCTGTGGGCCGCCCGCCGCCCCGACGAGATCATGGACACCGTCACCCGGATCGAGTGCCTCGAGTCCGCCCTGGACGCCCTCGAGCTCGGCGTGGTCCATGAGCTTGAGGCCACGCATGCCGTCAAGGACATCGGGTGGGCCTCGACGGTCCGACTCGCCGCAGCCGTCGGCGAACCACTGATGGCGCCGGTCGCGGAGGCCCTGGCGGACTGGTGGCTCTCCACCGCCAAGGCCCAGGTCATCCGAAGGGCGATCGACGATCTCCCCGGCAGCCCCGCGCTACGCCATCGCGGGGTGACGGCGATGCTCACCGAGGCCAAGGCTCTCGACGCCACCGACCTGCGCAAGGTCGGCAAATGTCTCCTGGCCAGGATCGACCCCCACGGCGACGAACGGCGCGTCTGCCGGGTTGATCTCATGGGGGGTCGTCTGGGCAGTCGTCCTGCAGTCGGTCACCGCCGCTGTCGGTCTGCTCGCCGCAGCCCGGGCGAGGCAGCTGCGCCGGCTTCGCTGACGGCCCGGTGTTTGGGCCGGCCGATGCGCGGGCTGGCTTCCCGGTCAACGACAACGTCCGGACGTCTGCCGCAATCCGCTCGCTGTGCACTGCGTCTTTCCGCGATCGCGCTCTGGTTGACAGGGTCCTGAAGGCACGCAGGACGGTGGCGCCCGGCGGGTGGTAGAACAGGTCAAGGCACTGGGACGAGGAGATGTGACATGCCAGGTCGAGTCAGGGTCGGCAGCGTGACGGACTTCTCCGACGGGAAATTGCACGCCGTGGATGCCGCCGGCACCTCAGTTGTGGTCGGTTTCGTAGGCGACTCGTTGTGCGCGGCGCGCAATCGCTGTCCACACATGGGCTTCTCCCTCACCAAGGGACCAGGTGGTCTGAGGTACGCCGACGGCCAGGTCGTCTGCCCGTGGCACAACTCTCGCTTCGACCTGGCGTCAGGCGACAACCTCGACTGGACGCCCGGCTTCGCAGGTAGAGACATGCCCCGCTGGTCGCGCAAAATGATCGCGCTCGGCAGGAAGCCGTCGGCGCTGGCGACGTACGACGTCATCATCGACGGCGACGACGTCTACGTCGAGCTCTGAACGTCGCCTCGACGCCCCGGCGAGCACTGCAGGTGCAGACAGGCCGAACGAGCGCCTCGCGGGCCTCCAGCAGACCCTGCGCCGGACGCACACTTCTGCCGCACAGTGCGCGTCACCGCGGGTGAGTTGGGAGACTCCGAGCCCGCTTGGCCCAGGCCACCCAGATCGGCAAGAACATGGCACCCGCGATGAGCGATGCCCTCTGCGATTGCCCGCACGCACGTCTCCACCGAGGTGGCCCGACGAGCAACGCAAGGTGACTGCCCCCTGGACGGCGCAGTCATTCCGACTGATCATTCGCCGCGCCCGAGGCGCTCGCGATGTGCGCTCGAAGCTCCTCGTCGCAGCAGCGGCGTGCGCAGTCTTCCCCGAGACGCGCGCACCACACCCGCCCAGCCCGGCGGGATCAGGCTCAGCCCCAGTTCTCGGCCTTGGTCAGGCAGAAAGGGTGGCCGGACGGGTCGAGCAGGACGCGCCAGGTCTCGCCGGGCTGGGGGTCCGCGACGGTGGCGCCGAGCTCGACGGCCGCCTGCTCGGCCTGGTCGAGGTTGTCGACGGCGAGGTCGAAGTGGAACTGCTTGCTGCCGTGCTCGTTGGGCCAGCCGGGGGCGGCGTACCCCTCGACACGGCCGAAGCCGAGGGCGTGGCTCGGTCCGGTGAGCATGGCGTAGTCCTTCTCGGCGTGGGCGATCTCCCACCCGAGCAGCCCGGACCAGAAGCTCGCGCTGGCCTCGGGGTCCGCACAGTCCAGGGTGACCATGGCGAGGCGGGCGGTGGGGGTGGTCATCGGGTTCCTTTCGTCGGGGGACGGTGTTGTCCGACCAGCCTCCTAGGATCGCGACGTGGCGGATAGGAAAAACGCGTCACCGGCCACGACGACGGAGGCCGGCGTGCTGCGTCCCGAGGAGCTGGTCAAGCACGTCCACCTCGAGCGGATGCCCTGCGCCGAGGTGCTGGAGCCGTGGGTGGAGAACTACTGGATGCTCACCTGGGACCTGCCCGCGGGCACGAGCTACCTGAGCTCGACGCTCCCCCACCCGGCGTGCACGCTCAGCGTCGAGCGAGGACATCTGCGTGAGGGGGTCGGTGACGACCCCGTGTTGGTCACCGGCGTGCTCGTCCACCGCTTCGACGTCACCGTCGAGGACCAGGGCTGGGTCCTCGGTGTGAAGTTCCGTCCGGGTGGACTCGCCAGCCTGGCCGGCGTCGACGCCCGCCCGCTGCGCGGCCTCACCATGGCCGCGCGCGAGATCCTCCCGCCGTCGATCACCGAGGCGATGCGAGAGCTCGGACCCCACCTGACCGCGGACGAGTGCCGTCGGCACGTCAACCAGCTCCTGCCGAGGAAAGGTGCCGTTCCCGAGCCCGCCTACAAGACGGTGCTGCACGTCATCGCGACGATGCTGGAGGACCGCTCGCTGGTCCGTGTCGCCCAGGTCGAGGAGCGCTGCGGCATCGACCGGCGCCGGCTGCAGCGGCTGTTCGCGCGCTACGTCGGCGCCACCCCGAAGTGGACGCTGGCCCGCTACCGCATCCACGACGCGGTGAGGGACCTGGACGAGGGCTACACCGGGTCGCTGGCAGATCTCGCGGCCGGCTACGGCTGGTTCGACCAGGCCCATTTCACCCGTGAGTTCACCGACCTGGTCGGCCAGCCACCGAGCGCCTACCAGCGATAGATCGCCTTGACGCGGCCCGACCTGAACACCTTGATGGTGCCCTTCTCGAACCGCGCCAGCTGACCCCGCTTGAAGCGGGTCGGCGCGGTCCGGGGGAAGCCGAGCCGCGAGCTCACCTCGCCTTTGCGCAGGTAGGCCTTGAGCACGCGGCCGTAGAGCTCGTGCGCCCCGACGCCGGCCTTGGCGTAGATCCGGCCGTGCTGGAAGCGCCGTGCCTTGCCCGCCCCCACGGCGTACTCGCTGCTCGTGGGGGCGCCGATCGCGGACGCGTAACCGCCCAGCGCGCGCCAGCGCAGCGTGACCAACGTGACCGGAACCGGCGCTGGTGTGGCCGACGTCGAGACCGGGGCAGGGGTCGTCGTGGGAGAGATCGGTGGCGTCGTCGGAGCGGGGGTGGGAGCAGGCGTCGAGGTTGCGGAGCCGAAGCGGACCCACTGCGAGCGCAGCCCGAACTTCGATCGGAAGGCAGAGCCGGTCAGCGTCACGTTGGCCTTGCTGCCGTCGAGGATCACCTGCTCGATCCGGCCGAACCACTCACCGTTCCCGTCGCGCTGCGTGACGAGCACCCGCTGGAGCGTGCCGAGCGAGGGGTAGGCCTTCTGCACGGCAGCGCGGGTGAGCGTGGTGGTCCAGGTGTGCATCGCGTTGCCGCTGAAGCCGTCGTAGGGGTCGGCCTTGGCGGCGAGGTAGGGCATGCTGCCGGCCGACAGCCAGCCACCGCTGCTCGAGCCGAACTGGGTGAAGGCCGGCCGGCCCTGATAGTTCAGGACCTGGTCGGCGGTGGCGTCCACGGCCGCGTTGCTGCGGGAATCCTCGGCGGCCACCCCCCCGTAGACCTGGCAGGAGGTGGTGTCGCAGGTCTGGTAGTAGCGCGAGAGGTGGTCTGCCCGGTCGAAGGCGGCGTAGGTGCGCGCCGCCACGGCCTGTGCCTGGACGGCCGCCGGCATCCACGAGGCCGGCATCTCACGGGGGACGACGCCCTTGACGTAGTCGTCCATCCCCAGCACGTTCACTGTGTCGTTGCTGCTCAGCCGCACGGCTCCGCGGTAGTTGCGTGTCGTGCCGGCCACGCGCAGGACCACCACGCCCGCGCGATGGAACTCCGCGTCGCCACTGAGCGCCTTGCCGCCCGGGAGGTAGGTCTGCCAGACACCGCCATCGTCGTGGTCCAGGACGGTCCTGCCCGCCACGGTCCGCAGTCGCCACGTCGTGATCCCGGCGGTCGCCGGCAGGACGTACGAGGCCCCGGTGCTCACCTGACGCACCCGGAGGCCGCTGGCCGGCGCCACGCGGACGTCGTCGTCGGTGTCGGCGCTGATCAGCACGCGGATCGTCCCGCTGCTGGTGCCCAGTGTCGTGCCCGGGTAGTAGAACGACAGGATCTGGCGATGGGTGAGGCCCTGCTCGGCGGCCCCCTGGGCGCCGTACTGCGACATGCCGTGGCCGTGGCCGTAGCCGTGGCCGGTCAACCGAAGGACACCGTCCGAGGGGATGGCGTAGCTCTCTGAGACGTTCCGGGAGGCCTGCGCCGGTCCCGGGAGGACGCCGGCGACCACGGTCGCGGACAGGGCAGCGACCCCGATCGCCGTGGCCGGAACGCGCCAGGAAGTGCGAGACATCTGTGACCCCAGGGACCCGTGTGCAGAAGAGGAACTCGCTCAGTATTGCCACCGACAAAGCGATTTGCCCGGGTTTCGGAATAACGGAAAGAATGCTGCCCGAATGACACAGTTGTCACTTAACGGACATTAAGTCAGCGCGGTGAGTGGTGCAGGCGGCGAGCCGCCTCGGCCACCGATCCGCTCATCGAGGGGTAGATCGTGAAGGCGCGGGCCAACTGGTCCACGGTGAGTGACTCCGAGACCGCGATGGAGATCGGGTGGATCAGCTCGCTGGCCCGTGGGCCCACCACGACGCCACCGACGACGGTTCCGGTGTCGGGTCGGCAGAAGAGCTTCACGAAGCCGTCACGCACGCCCTGCATCTTGGCCCGGGGGTTGCCCGCCAGGTCGAGCCGCACGACCTCGGCCTCGATGTCCCCGTCGTCGACGGCCTTCTGCGACCAGCCGACGGTGGCGATCTCGGGGGCCGTGAACACGTTGGAGGACACCTGCTTGAGATCGATCGGGGTGACCGCGTCACCCAGGAAGTGCCGCATCGCGATCCGGCCCTGCATGGCGGCCACGCTGGCCAGCATCAGCACGCCGGTGCAGTCGCCGGCGGCGTAAACTCCGCGGGCCGTCGTGCGCGAGACCCGGTCGACCTGTACGAAGCCGCCGTCGTCGACGGCCACCCCGGCTTCCTCGAGCCCGAGGTCAGCGGTCTTGGGGACGGATCCGAGTGCCAGCAGGCAGTGCGAGCCGGTGACCGTGAGTCCGTCGGTGAGCGTGACGACCACCTCGTCACCGTTGCGGGTGACCGACTCCATCCGCGACTTGGAGAGCACCTCCATCCCTCGACGGGTCAGCACGTCCTCGAGAACCGTCGCGGCGTCGGCGTCCTCGCCGGGCAGCACCCGGTCGCGCGAGGACACCAGCACGACCTCGATGCCCAGTGCCATGTAGGCGCTGGCGAACTCGGCACCCGTCACGCCCGAGCCGACCACGACCAGCTTCGTCGGCGCCTCGCTCAGGTCGTAGACCTGCTCCCAGGTGAGGATGCGCTCCCCGTCGGGCCGAGCCGTGGGAAGGGTGCGGGGCGCGGCGCCGGTCGCCAGGAGCACGGCGTCGGCCTCGATGGTCTCGGTGTCGCCGTCCGGCCGCTCGACCACGACCTTGCCCGGACCGTCCAGGCGACCTCTGCCGGTCACGACCGTGACGTCCTCACGCTCGAGGCGCCGGCCGATGTCGAGCGACTGGTCGAGCGCGAGCTTCTTGACCCGTTGGTTGACCCGGCCGAGGTCGACGCCCACGTGGTGCGCCGCCCCACCCTCGGGGTCCTCGAAGCTGACCCCGAGCTCCGGCGCTCCGGCCAGCTCGGTCATCAGCTCGGCGGTCGCGATCAGGGTCTTGCTGGGCACGCAGTCCGTCACCACGGCCGAGCCGCCCAGCCCGTCGCTGTCGACCACGGTCACCCGGGCGCCCAGCTGGGCCGCCACGAGCGCTGCCTCGTAGCCACCAGGACCTCCGCCGATGATCACGACGTGGTCCGCCTGCCCGTGCTGAGGTGTCGTCACGGGGTCATTGTGTCGCACGTGCGCCGCGCCGACTCGGCCCCTTAGTCTTGCGCCCGTGACGCTTTACGCCGCCTACGCGACGAACCTCGATCCCGCCCGCATGAGTGAGCGCTGCCCCCACTCCCCGCTGCGCGAGACCGGGTGGCTCACCGGGTGGCGCCTCACCTTCGGCGGGGAGGACCACGGCTGGGACGGCGCGCTCGCCACGATCGTGCAGGACCCGTTCGAACAGGTCTTCGTGGCGATCTACGACGTCACCGACGAGGACGTCGCCGCTCTGGACGGGTGGGAGTCCGCCGACACCGGGCTCTTCCGCAAGACCAAGGTCCGCGTCTCGACCATGAACGCGGAGTCCGTGGCCTTCGTCTACATCCTCGACGCCTTCGAGGGAGGTCTGCCCTCGGCAACCTCGCTGGGCACCCTCGCCGACGCCGCCGAGGCGGCCGACGCTCCCGCCGACTACGTCGCCGCTCTCCGCGCCCGGCCCTGCCGCTCCAACTTCGGCGGCTGACGGTTTCCCCGGGCGACCGGTGGCTCCACCCCAACAACTACGCTCCTCGGGTGACCCAGACCTACACCGAACAGGCCCGCGAGGCCGCGCGCGTGCTCGCCGAGAAGACCGGGGTGGAGCGCCACGACATAGCCCTGGTGCTGGGCTCCGGCTGGCTTCCCGCCGTC
>JBKJON010000436.1:0-2598 GCA_046595715.1 Marmoricola sp. | reverse complement strand
GGTCCGGCGTGTTCTGCGGCGCCGCGATGACGGCGGCGCGCGAGATGGAGGACGCCGACGTGGTCGTCGTGGGTGGCGGCAACTCGGCCGGCCAGGCCGCGATCCACCTGGCCCGCTTCGCCCGTTCGGTCACGCTCGCGGTCCGGCGCGACTCGCTCGCCGCGACCATGTCGTCGTACCTCGTCGGCGAGCTGACCTGGAACCGCGCGTGAGCGTCGAGACCTGCGTCGAGGTGGTCGACGGCGGCGGCGACGGGCGGCTGGAGTGGCTGACGCTGCGCGACGCCCGTGGCTTCGTGCTGACCGGCCGCGACACCCCGCGCGAGGCCTGGGCCGACGACGTCCCACCGCCCGACCTGGCGACGACGGTGCCCGGTGTCTTCGCTTCCGGCGACATCCGCAGCGGCTCGATGAAGCGCGTGGCCTCCGCGACCGGCGAGGGCGCGAGCGTCGTCGCGCTCGTCCACGACTGGCTCAGCTGACCTGGGAGACCGCGTCGCCCACGGCGACGGTCCCCGACGACTCCGGCACCAGCCGGATCCCGAACCAGGTCACGCCGTCCCACGTGCGGTGCCGCGCGAGCGTGCGGATCGGCTCCTTGGTGGTCGTGAGCAGGTCGAGGTCGATCGTGGCCATCACGCACCGGTCGCACAGCTCGGAGCGTCGGTAGGTCAGCTCCCCGATCCGCACGCGCCCCCAGCGGTCCTCGGCGAACGGCTCCTCGCCGTCGACCACGACGTTGGGCCGGAACCGCCTCGTCGCCGCCTCGCGGCCCAGCCACTCCTCCCCTTGCGTCTCGCTCACTCAGTCGCGCAGCCGGTCCACGGATGCCTGGGTCACCAGGAGCAGCGGGCCGGCGTCGGCCAGGCTCATCCCCTCCCCGGGCAGCCCGCCGTGGCCCGCCCCGATCTCGCGGTGCTGCTCGATCCGCTGGTGGGCCAGCACCACCTCCTGCCCGATCCGCTCCGAGAGCCAACGGCCCGCGGCCGGGTCGGCAACGGAGAGGCGGTCGACGCGGCTCAGCGAAGTCGCCGTCGTCCCCGCCTGCGGGCCGGGCCTCTGGACGTCGTACGACTCGTCAAGCGAGTGGAGGCGCACGCCGCTCGGCGTCGGCTCGGCCCGGATGCCCAGCATCACCGGACGCTGGCGGGCGGTGACGGGTGCGCCGAATGCGTCGAGCACGACCCACCGCCGGTCGCCCTCGAGGCTCAGCGGCGTGACCGCGGCGCGCTGGACGTCGACGCCGCCCAGGGACTTGACGGGGAAGAGGCTCAGGGAGGTGACCCGCACGGGAACACGCTAGGTCCTTGCGGCAGGTGACGGACGGGACGGGCGTGACTAGGGTCGAGCGATGGGCACGGGCACACCTCTGGTGATCCACACAGGACGCAACGGCCAGCTGAAGAGCCGTCCGAACCATCCCCTCGAGGGCGAGACCACCCCGGAGCAGGTCGACGCGATCGTCGAGTCCCTGCGCGGCGTCGACCAGCTCGTCATCCACTTCCACGGCGGCCTGGTGTCGGCGGCTACCGGCAAGAGATCCGCGGAGCGGCTGGCGCTGCAGGAGCAGTACGGCGAGTTCGCCGAGGCGCTGTTCTTCGTGTGGGAGTCCAAGCTCGAGTCTCCCGTCAACAACATCGACGAGCTCGTCGCCGGACTGGCCAAGATCGGGCAGGAGAAGGTCTTCGAGAAGCTCACCTCGGTGGTCACGCAGTGGGCCGGCGGCAAGCTGCGCACCGGCGCCGGCACCAAGGGCCCCGGCGCGCTCGACCTCGAGGACGACATCACCCACGCGGTGAAGCTGCAGGCGGCGCGGGCCGGCGAGGCGGAGTACGACGTCGACGGCCAGGTGCCACCGGAGGAGCACGGCGAGGTCGACGACGCCGAGCGCGAGGCGATGGAGCGGGCCCTGGAGGCTGACACCGACTTCATCGCCGAGGTCGAGGCGCTCCTGGTCGGGCACGCCGAGTTGCTCGGCGACCAGGCCCCGGCCCAGGCCGATGAGCTCAAGGCGGCCCTGCCCGATGTCGAGGGCGTCCCGACGCTGATGGACGTCGAGGTCCTCGACGAGATGGCCGACGAGGTCGAGCCGGGCGCCAAGGGGTTGATCTCCGCGGCCGTCCTGGCCAAGCACGCCGGCAAGGTGCTCATCCGGGTGGTCAGGCGCTTCCACGACCACCGCGACCACGGCCTCTACACGACCGTGGTCGAGGAGCTCCTGCGCGAGCTCTACGTCGCCAGCATCGGCAGCGTGGTCTGGCAGATCATGAAGCAGGACACCGCCGACACGTGGGTGCCGACGCAAGGTGAGGCCCGTGGCGGCGAGCGCTTCCTGCACGCGCTCGCCGCCCTCGGGGACGACCGGCCGAGAAAGATCGTGCTCGTCGGTCACAGCACCGGTGCGGTCTTCATCAACGAAATGGTCAAGGCGACAAGAAAGCTGCGGGACACCGGCGAGCTGCCCGCCGACTTCGCCTACACCGGCGTGCTGTTCCTCGCTCCCGCGTGCACCTTCGGCAGCTTCGCCGAGGCGCTGCCCCGGGATGGCGAGCCCCCGGTCTTCCACGACTTCCGGATGTTCACCATGGACGACGTCACC
>JBKJON010000429.1:0-2978 GCA_046595715.1 Marmoricola sp. | reverse complement strand
GATGAGGAAGGTGGCCTCGCGGTCCTCCCAGCACTCGTAGATGTTGGGGCAACCGGCCTCCTGGCACACCGTGTGGAGCCCCTCAGACTTCACCAGGCTCTGGAGGTGCTTGTAGTTGGGTCCCATCTTGGCGCGCGTCTTGATCCACTCGGGCTTGCGCTCGATCGGGGTCTCGGCGTTGCGCACCTCGACACGGAGCAGCTTGCGACCCTCGGGTGCGGCCGTGCTCATGCGTCACCGACCACCGTGCGGACGGCGCGCTGCCAACCGGCGTACAGCTCTTCACGCCGCGACTCGGGCATCTGCGGCTCGAAGACGCGCTCGACCTCCCAGCGCTCGGCCAGGTCGCCGAGCTGCCACAGGCCACCTGCCACCCCAGCGACGTGGGCGATGCCGATCGCGGTCTGCTCGAGCTGACGCGGTCGCAGCACCGGCACGCCGAGGATGTCGGCCTGGAACTGGCCCTGCACATCATCGTCCAGTCCCGCATCCGCTACGACGCGCTGACCCGGGACTACGTGGCCCTACGGACCACCGAGGGCAAGACCGGCCGCGAGATCAAACGCTGCCTCTCCCGCCACATCGCCCACGACCCGCTATCGCTACACGAAGCAGGTCCGATCACGCCTTGACGAACCATAGGAGTGTCTGCGAGGTCCGGGACCCCTGGCGCCGGCTTTCGCTCCCGCACATTCGTTGACCATCTTCCGCAGCTGAAGTCTGATGGAACGATGCAGGAGACACTGGTGCACGGGCGTCGCCTGGGCAGCGTCTCCACATATGGTCAGGAGCTCCTTGAGCTACTGCGCATCGCCGTGGTGGCCGGGGTGTCTGTCGGGATTCTCGTCATCGGACTTGGCAGCCGGCTGGCCATGCTCGTGCTCCGAGTCACCTCACCGCGCCAAGTGGTCGGAATGGAGTCGGACGATGGCTTTGAGATCGGGCGGATCACGTTGTCTGGCAGCTATCAGCTCCTCGCCTTGGGCGCCGCGGTCGGACTGATCGGGGCGCTCGGGTACATCGCGGTCGCACCGTGGTTGATCGGGCCCGGTTGGTTCCGGCGTGTCACGGTTGGGCTGACCGCCGGAGCACTGGTCGGATCCCTCGTCATCGTGCCTGGGGGCATCGATTTCACAGTTCTCGAGCCAACATGGTTGGCCGTTGCCTTCTTCGTTGGGCTGCCGGTCGTGTCCGGGATCCTGCTGACTTTGGCTGTGGATCTGGTCGCAGAACCCGACTTTTGGACCGGGCGTGGTCGTACAGCTTGGATGCTCCCGGTCGTGCTGTTGGCTCTGGTGCCTGCGGCTGTCGTTGTGCTCGTCCCGGTCGTCGCGATCGTGGCGGTGCTGCTGCCCCTGCGAAGGCTTCTCCTACAGCCGCTTCTTGCCTCACGAATCGGAAGGCTCGCGGTGCGGGGTGCCTTCCTAGTCATCCCGGTGCTGTCGTTCATGGCACTGGGTGAGGACCTGGCCGAGCTTTATTGAGACTTGTGGGCGCCGCGCAGGCGAGACGCTGGGGGGCACGCCATCAGCGCGGATCCGTCAACCGGAAAGACGTGGGCGCTGTCGCGGTGGTGAGACGCGCCTTCACGGCGATGGGCTCCTGGTATGAGTCGCGTGCACTCCAGGCGTAGGTCGTGGACACTCTGCGCCAGGTGCATGTGTCGGCCGAGTCGTCTTGGTGGACGGGCTCGACCAACGCAGAGAGTCATCAGGCCATCTCGGGGACGTGTAAGTGTGCGTAGGCGAGGTCGTACTCGTGTACCTCGACGATCTCACCGCCCGCCTCGCTCGCGGTCCGGTTGCGCATGTCGTCAGCCGCCGAGCGGCTTGCTTCCATCGCGGCGCGGTTCTCCCAGGTCGTGGTCGCGCAGGCCAGGCCGGCAGACCGGTCCACCAGCAGGCTGGCGCTGCAGAACCCAGCGGTCTGTTCGAGGTCAGGGAGGTTCCCGAGTCGGAATGTCTCCGTCATCGCGTCAAGGTCGCCCTGCAACCAGCTGACTCGGCAGCACTCGCCGTGATGGGTGCGGTGCATGACGGCAATCTCCCATGCGTCTACCTGCATGGAGGCGCCCAGAATGTCGCGCCCGCGATCGCGGATCGGGCGAAGCTGGTCGTCGCTTGCGAGCATGGCCGCCTCGTTCTCCCACGAACTTGTTGCGATGCACTGCCCGGTCTCGCGGTCGACCAGCATCGAGAGGCCCCGACATCCCTCGATCTGGTCGAGCATCGGCCCGGCCTCGTTCTTGACGAACGCGATGCCCGCGTCGATGTTCTCAGGGCTGCCGTTGAACGTGGTGGAACGTGCGTGCATGGGCCTACTCCTATCGGACGGGGCGGTGCCCGGTCCGGCACCGCCGGCTGATCCCTGCTTACTCCCTTGGGCGCGAGGACGCCAGACCCGCTCTGCGATTCATCGTCCCCTCGCGTCGGTTCGCGCCAGCCCTCATCGTCCCGCGCAAGACGGGGCGGACGAGCATGGCGCGTCCGATTGCCGGTGGGGTGACGCGGCTAGTGCAATCCGGTGGATCGTCGGGGACCCAGCCCACCGAACTGTTACATGCGCGGGAAACCCTTGAAAGCAGCGCGAAGCGACGTGCGCAGCCGGCTTCCCTCCTCTCGGATCTGCTCACGGGTCGCCTCATCCAATTCGTCCTCGCTGTTGAGCATCTGATCTTGGGTCACTGTCTGGAGCGCGTCCTGAAAGCGGAAGTACGCGTCCCTCGACTCGTCAGACAAGAACATTCCGCCCTGACTGAAGTACCAATGCCGAAGATCGTTCGAGAGGCTGTCCATAGAGGCTGCGGTCACCTTTGTCACCGGGGACGTTCGTCCGTACTTGGCCAACGGTTCCGACAGCGCCCAGAGTTTCTTGAATGCCTCGAGTCGTTGACGCCGAAGTTCGACCTCCAAATCTCGGCGAAGGTTCCAGCGGGCCGTCCGATACCCGAGCACGCCCGTGATCATCGCGACCACGAC
>JBKJON010000334.1:0-2715 GCA_046595715.1 Marmoricola sp. | reverse complement strand
CCGAGCGCAAGGAACAGCTTGACGAGGACATCGATGCCATCCTCGAGGACATCGATGACGTCCTGGAGACCAACGCCGAGGACTTCGTGAAGTCGTTCATCCAGAAGGGCGGGCAGTAGTCCTTGATGAATGACGCCCGTCTGCCCGACGCGTTCATGACCCCGGGGACCTCGTCGTTCGCGGACTTCGTCGGCCTCGTCTCACCCGACCTGCTGCCCTCGCGACGCCTGCTGCCGCCCGGGGACGCCACCTCACTGGCCCCGCACGCGACGACGATCGTGGCGGCGACCTTCGACGGCGGCGTGGTGATGGCCGGTGACCGACGCGCCACGATGGGCAACATCATCGCCCAACGCGACATCGAGAAGGTGTTCCCGGCCGACGAGTACTCAGCGGTCGGCATCGCCGGCACGGCCGGGCTCGCGGTCGAGATGGTGCGCCTCTTCCAGGTCGAGCTCGAGCACTACGAGAAGATCGAGGGCGCCACGCTCTCGATCGACGGCAAGGCCAATCGGCTCTCGGCGCTGATCCGGGGGAACCTCGGGATGGCGATGCAGGGCCTGGCCGTGGTGCCGTTGTTCGCCGGCTACGACCTGGTGAGCAGGCACGGCCGGATCTTCTCCTACGACGTCACCGGCGGACGCTACGAGGAGACGGCCTTCCACTCCGTCGGTTCCGGATCGGTGTTCGCCCGGGGCTCGCTGAAGAAGCTCTACCGCGACAACTTCGACCAAACCCAGTGTGTCACCGCCGTCGTCCAGGCGCTGTACGACGCCGCCGACGACGACTCGGCCACCGGCGGCCCGGATCTGACCCGACGCATCTTCCCGGTGGTCAGCGTGATCACCGCCGACGGACATGTCCGCCTCACCCAGGACCAGGTGGCCGCGATCGCCGACGAGGTCGTCGGTGGCCGGATGCAGCGTCCCGACGGCCCAGCCGCCCCCCTCATCTGACCTTTCGACGTGAACGGACCTGAACCCATGAGCGAGCGAAGCGAGCACGTGACCGAGCACAGCGAGGAAACACATCAGCACAGCCATGCCCTGGCATGCTCATGGGCGACCGGAGGCTGCTCATGAGCATGCCCTTCTACGTCTCGCCCGAGCAGCTCATGAAGGACCGGGCGGACTTCGCCCGCAAGGGAATCGCGCGCGGCCGCTCGGTCGCGGTGATCCGCTACGCCGACGGCGTGCTGTTCGTCTCGGAGAACCCCTCGGCCGCGCTGCACAAGGTCAGCGAGATCTACGACCGCATCGCCTTCGCGGCGGTGGGCCGCTACAACGAGTTCGAGAACCTCCGGATCGCCGGCGTGCGCCTGGCCGACATGCGCGGCTACTCCTATGACCGGCGCGACGTCTCCGGTCGCGGGCTCGCCAACGCCTACGCGCAGACACTCGGCACCATCTTCTCCAGTGGGGGCGAGAAGCCCTACGAGATAGAGATCTTCGTGGCCGAGGTGGGCGATGCTCCGGACGACGACCAGGTGTTCCGGCTGACCTTCGACGGCCAGGTCGTCGAGGAGCACGACTTCGCCGTGATGGGCGGCGCGGCCGAGTCGGTCACGACCTACCTCAAGGAGCGCTACGCCGCCGGACTGTCCCTCGACGACGCGCTGAAGCTGGCCGCGGCGGCCCTTGGGCACAGCGAGACGGGCCACCGTGACATCCCGGCGCGCGACCTCGAGGTCGCCGTCCTGGACCGCACCCGCGCCCAGGTGCGGAAGTTCAGGCGGCTCAACGCCGAGGTCCTCAGCAGCATCCTGGTGGTGGCGGAGGCTCCTGCCGAGGAGCCGGAGGTCGCTGTTCCGGAGCCTGCCGGAGAAGCACCGGGCACGCCCGGCGACGAGCCACCCGTCGCGCCCTGACCTGATATCCCCACCTGCCCCATAGTCTGTCCACGTGGACCGGCGAATCTTCGGCATCGAGAACGAGTACGGCGTCACGTGCACGTTCAAGGGCCAGCGGCGACTGTCTCCTGACGAGGTGGCGCGCTACCTGTTCCGCAAAGTCGTCAGCTGGGGCCGCAGCAGCAACGTGTTCCTGGCCAACGGTGCGCGCCTCTACCTCGACGTCGGCAGCCACCCCGAGTACGCCACCCCCGAGTGCGACGACATCGTGGACCTGGTCACCCACGACAAGGCGGGGGAGCGGGTCCTCGAGGGCCTGCTCGTCGACGCCGAGCGCCGGCTGCGGGACGAGGGCATCTCCGGGGACGTCTACCTGTTCAAGAACAACACCGACAGCGCGGGCAACTCCTACGGCTGCCACGAGAACTATCTCGTCAGCCGCCAAGGGGAGTTCAGCAAGCTGGCGGACGTGCTGATCCCCTTCCTGGTCACCCGCCAGATCATCTGTGGCGCTGGCAAGGTGATCCAGACCCCACGCGGAGCGTCGTACTCCGTGAGCCAGCGTGCCGAGCACATCTGGGAAGGCGTCTCCAGCGCGACCACGCGCTCGCGGCCGATCATCAACACGCGCGACGAGCCGCACGCCGACGCCGAGCGCTTCCGCCGGCTGCACGTCATCGTCGGAGACTCCAACATGAGCGAGACCACCACGATGCTCAAGGTGGCCAGCTGCGACCTCGTGCTGCGGATGATCGAGGAGGGCGTGGTGATGCGCGACCTCACCATGGAGAACCCGATCCGCGCGATCCGAGAGATCTCCCACGACATGACCGGGCGGCGCAAAGTGCGTCTGGCCAACGGCCGTG
>JBKJON010000315.1:0-9801 GCA_046595715.1 Marmoricola sp. | reverse complement strand
GCTGGGGACCTTCAAGGGAGACGGCTCAGGACTACGGGCTGCCATCGGCAACCTGAGCGCCCCCTGGCTGCTGATCGCTTTCCTTCCCGCTGTGTCACGTCGCACGACTGTCCGTGGCGCCTGCACGGGTCTGGCGAGCACCATGGTCGCGCTTCTCGGTTTCTATGCCGCCCTGACTCTGGTGCTGGCGGGCCACCTGGGAGGGGGCGGGTACCTCCGCGAGTTCCTCGTGGAGGTCGGAGCCAACCGCGTCTACTTCGTCGTGGGCCTGGTCACGGGACCACTGCTCGGTGCCGCGGGAGCCTGGATGGGGCGTCGCCGTCCAGAGGCGGTGGTACTCGCGGCTGGCGCGCTCATCGCCGGTGAGATTCTGGCTGTCGCCCTGGTCCAGGGCCACCAGCTCGCGCCACGTCCCCTCTATTTCAGATGGGGCGTCGACGACTGGCGGCCGTACATCGTGGAGTGCCTGCTCGGAGTCGGGATCATCGTGGCCACCTTGACGCGGCGCCGTCTTCGCAGCACGGGTGTTCCAACAAGCCGCTGAATCGCACACGGGGACATCCTGGTGCGCCCGTAGGCGAGATGCGTGCCGGGAGGCGGCCCGAGGGTGGTGGGCGGAACGTAGGCTCGGCGCGCCAGCTCCTCCTGATCCCTCGGCCGAGGAGGCCCCGTGTCTCGCGCAACCACCCGATTCCGCACGATCCTGCCCAGCACGAGCCGCACCGCCCTCGGCGCGACCATCGCCGGTGGCGTGCTGACCGGTCTGGCGTCGACTCCTGAGCGGATGAGCCGGCTGTTCCGGCGGCGCTTCCCGACGGTGGCCGTGACGGGGATGACCGGGGTCGGCAAGACCCGGCTCGCTGACCGGCTCGCGCGGCGTACGTCCGGCGACGGGGTGGCGGCGGTCGGCTCGGCGGTGATGGAGCGCCGGACGCGCCGCTCTCCCCGGTTGCAGGGTTTCCGCTTCCTGGTGGTGCCAGGCGACAACGCGGCGACGCGGCTCGGTGCCCTCGACGAGGTCTTCCACGACGAGCCGGTCGACGGTGTGATCCACGTGGTCGCCAACGGCCACGCGACGCCGCGACGTACGGCGGGCACCACCGGCCTGGCGACCGCCACCCGGGAGGAGCAGCTCGCCGCGGAGCTCGAGGACTGGGCGATCACCTCGCACCGGATCGCCTCCATGGCCGTACGCCGCGACAAGCCGGTCTGGCTCGTCATCGCCGTGACCAAGACCGACCTCTACGCCGACGAGCTCGACGACGTCGTGCACTACTACTCACCGGGGAGCGGGTCTGCCTTCGGCGACAAGATCGACGAGCTGCGGGCACTGGCGGGCGGCGCGAAGCTGTCGGTCGACGTGCTCCCGGTGTCCAGCCAGGGCGGCGACCGCAAGTCGGCCGTCTCAGCCAAGCAGGCCAGCCTGCTGGTGGATGCTCTCGCGGCCCGCCTGGACCAGCTCAGCGGTCACGTCTGACGGTGCGGGTGACTCCCTCGGCCCCGCGTGATCGGGCTGGGTCGCCGGGGACACTCAGTCGTCGCTGACCTTCAAGGTCACCTCGATGTTGCCCCGGGTCGCGTTGGAGTAGGGGCACACCTGGTGCGCCTGCTCGACGAGCTCCTGCGCCTGGTCGTGCGGGAGGTCGGGGATGACGACCTCGAGGGTGACCTCGAGCTGGAAGCCGCCGGCGTCGTTGGCGCCGATACCGACCTTGGCGCCGACCGTGGAGTCGCCGAGCTCGGCCTTCGCGCGACGCGCGACGCGCTGGAGAGCCGAGTGGAAGCACGCGGCATACCCCGCGGCGAACAGCTCCTCGGGGTTGGCACCGTTGCCGGAACCACCCATCTCCCGCGGCATCGCGAGGTCCAGGTCGACGCGGCCGTCGCCCGAGCGGACGTGGCCGTCGCGGCCGGCTCCGGTGGCGAGCGCTTCGGCGGTGTAGACGGTCTTCACGCGGTCTCCTTCGTAGTGGGCTCCGCCGAGGCGGACTGCCCGGAAAGAACCTGACCCGGGAGACCGCTATTCCCGCTCAGACTGCAAGGGGATCCTGGGCCCGACGCGCTCGGCGAGCCGGTTCGTCGTACGCCCGTCCCCGCTTCCCAGCCTGATACGGCAGGCTGGGCGCTGTGTTCCACATCGGTGTAGACCTCGCCTGGGGGATGAAGCGACCCACCGGGCTCGCCGTGGTCGACGACACCGGCCGGTTGCTGCACGTCTCGACCGTGCGGACCGACGAGGAGATCCTGCACGCCCTGGCGCCCTACGTCGACGACGACTGCCTGGTGGCCTTCGACGCTCCGCTGATCGTCACGAACCCGACCGGGAACCGTCCCGCCGAGGCTGCGCTGAACAAGGACTTCGCCCGGTTCGACGCCGGCGCCCACCCGGCCAACACCGGCAAGGCGGAGTTCAGCAGCACTCCCCGCGGCGCCACCCTGAGCCAGGCGCTGGGCCTCGACATGAACCCGCGCTCCGGACGCCGAAGACGTGCGATCGAGGTCTACCCGCATCCCGCGCTGGTTGCCCTGTTCCGCCTGGGACGCACCCTGAAGTACAAGAACAAGCCGGGCCGCGACCTCGAGAGCCTGCGCGCGGAGCTGCTCACCCTGATGCGGCTGACGGAGGGGCTGGCCGGCGCCGAGCCGGCCCTCGACCTTGCTCAGGACGCGCCCGGTTCTGACTGGGCGGCGCTGCGGGGGCGCGTCGAGGCGGCCACCCGGAAGAGCGAGCTCCGGATCGTCGAGGACCAGGTCGACGCGGTGGTGTGCGCCTACGTCGCCCTCTACGCCTCGAGGCGGCCGGAGGACACCACGACCTACGGCGACTTCGAGACGGGCTACATCGTCACGCCCACGCTGCCGAGCGACCTCACCCCCAGCCCCCGGCCGCCGCGACCGCCGGCCGTGGTGGCGGATCCGGTGCGGGAGTACACCCTGCGGCACCCGGCGCTGGTCGCGGCCGGCGACCAGTTCCTCTCGCTGGTGACCTCGATCCTCGACGACGCCGGCATCAACTACCTCAGTGTCGCGGGACGCACGAAGACAGTGGCCTCCTTCGCCGAGAAGGCGCGCCGCACGCGCGACGGCGTGCTGCTCTACGCCGACCCGCTCCGCGAGATCACCGACACGATCGGCATCCGCGTCATCACCTACGTCCACAGCGACGTCTCGGCCGTGGCCGACCTGCTGCGTGACCAGGCGGTGGTCAAGGACGACCGCGACATGGGGCGCGAGACCGCGCAGGAGGGCCGCTTCGGCTACGCCAGCCGGCACCTGCTGATCGAGCTGGACGCAGCGCGCGAGGGGCACCCGTCGTACGAGCTGATGCGGGGGCACACCGCCCAGATCCAGATCCGCACGGTCCTGCAGCACGCGTGGGCGGAGTTCGAGCACGACATCCGCTACAAGGGCACGATGCCCGACGAGCACGCCCGTGACTTCGACCGCCGTTTCACCCTGGCCGCCGGGCTGCTCGAGCTCGCGGACCGCGAGTTCTCGACGATCCGCGACACCCTGCGCGCCTCGGCCACGAGCACCACCGAGGCCGTGCCCGACGACGACCCGCGCATCGATCCACGCGAGCTGGCCGCCTTCCTGGCCGGGCAGTACGCCGAGTCGGGCTGGTCGCGCACCGACCACTACGCCTGGATCTCCGGGTTGCTGCTCGAGCTCGGGATCACCTCCCTCGACGAGCTCGGGGAGTCGTTGCGCAGCGGGGACGAGGAGCTCATCCGGGTCCGGATGGACTACCGCTACCCGCCCGGCGCCGTACGCCGCCTGGACGACGCGCTGCTGGCGGCCTACGGCTCGGGGTACGTCGACCTGCGGGGGAACGCCCATCGTCGTGCCGGTCTCGAGACCCGTCTCGAGCGGCTCTCAGGCGAGGCCTGAGCCTCAGTCGGCCACGTCCACGTGCACGTGGTCGCGGTGCTCCAAGATGGCCGCCACCGCCTTCGACCGGCCCGAGGTGTCGACCGCGTAGTCGCGCCATCCCTGGAACCCGCGCCTGGCCGTCCAGATGCGTCCGTCGTAGATCACCGTGTCGATACCGAGCCGGTCCGCGTGAGCCACGGCGTACTGCGCCACCGCCCAGCCCCTGACCCGACTGCGCTTGGTGACGGGACGGAAGAAGACGTCGACCGCTCGTCCCTCGTAGTGCGTCGACCCGGGCATGTGCCCGATGGAGACCCCACCCGGCGCGAAGCCGCCGACCTTCTGCCGCCCGAACGCCGTGTCGAGAACGCTGCGGACCCGGGCTGCTCGGGGCGTGAGCCCAGCCTTGCTCAGCCGGTCCGGCTCCTGCTCGTCCGCTCCGCCGTGCACGCACGACAAGGCGTGCGGCGAACGCCCGGTCAGCGCCATGGCCAGCACCTGCGCGTCCTGCTCACGCACCTCGAGGGCCGAGGCAATGCGCGCTGTCGCAGGGGCCGACTGCTTGAGCCGCACGGCCCTGGCCGCGATCGAGGCGGCGCCCTGCGCGTCCTCCGTGCTGAGCTCGACGGTGCGGCCGCCCACCGTGGCGGAACAGTCGGCCGCGCCCGGGGCCCAGCGCGGCACCCCGACCAGCACCAGCAGCGACAGCACCAGGACGAGGACGGCGGCCAGGGCTGCCACCACCCACAGTCCACGGGTGGTCAGGCTGACCTCCGACCCGGTTCGCACCCGCTCGTCCATCGAGCCAGTCTCCAGAACTTCTCCAAAACATCTGCCCTCCGCCGCAGGACCCGCAGTGTCGGCACCCCTGCCACAACCACCACACGGCTAGCCTTGGGTGCACATCTACGGGAGGACACGCCATGGGTTTCATCGGTTTCATCGTCGCCGGGCTGATCATCGGCGCACTCGCGCGCCTCATCAAGCCGGGCAAGCAGAACCTCAGCATCCTGGCCACGCTCGGCCTGGGCATCGTCGGCTCGATCATCGGAGGCCTGATCGCGGGGCTTCTGGGGACCGGTGACATCGGGGAGCTCAACGTCCTCGGCTTCATCCTGGCCGTGATCGCAGCCGTGATGCTCGTCGGCGCTGCCGAGGCCATCACCGGCGGCAAGAACAACAAGCAGATCAACGCCTGACCCGCTCGGGACAGGATTGCGGCCCGGCGGTGCACGCGCCGTCGGGCTGCCACCCGCCGACGGTGTAGAAAGGCCTGCATGGCCGACCCGATCCGTGTGTACCTGCTCGACGACCACGACGTCGTGCGCGAGGGGCTCAGGTTCCTGCTGGAGCGCACCGAGGACATCGAGGTCGTGGGTGAGTCGGCGACGGCGACCGAGGCCACGGCCCGGATCCCCGCCCTGCGCCCCCACGTCGCCGTCCTCGACGCCCGGCTGCCGGACGGCTCGGGGATCGAGGTGTGCCGGGCGGTGCGAGCGATCGACCCCTCGATCAAGGCCCTCATCCTGACGTCGTACGACGATGACGAGGCCCTGTTCGCCGCGATCATGGCCGGTGCCTCGGGCTACGTGCTCAAGGAGATCCGCAGTAGCGACCTGGTGAGCGCGATCCGGACGGTGGCCAGCGGCCAGTCGCTGATCGACCCCTCGCTGACCGCACGTGTCCTCGATCGGGTGCGCAACGGTCCCGTCACCGCACCTGAGCTCGCGGAGCTGACCGAGCAGGAGCTCAAGCTGTTGGGCCTGATCGCCGAGGGTCTGACGAACCGGCAGATCGGCGAGCAGATGTTCCTGGCTGAGAAGACCGTGAAGAACTACGTCTCCAACATCTTGTCGAAGCTGGGCCTCGAGCGACGCACCCAGGCCGCCGTACTCGCCTCCAAGCTGCTCGCACCGCCACCGCACTGACCTCGTCCCGGCGCACGCACCTTGGGACTACTGGTGGGACTAGTGGGGACCTTCGGCCCCTGCCTGCGGGGACATCGCCCCTGACCGGACCGGTTCCGCCCGCGGGAGGCTGGGAACAGAAGAAGTTCCCGACTCAGGAAGGTCAAAGTCATGTCTGTCACCCAGAACACGAGCTCAACTCCGGTCGGGGGCCAGGGCACCCACGCCTCTGTCGCCAGGGGATCCGAGAACCATCTCGACTCCGTCACCAGCCGCGTCATCGCGGTGCTGCGGATCGCGTTCGGCTTCACGTTCCTCTGGGCCTTCCTCGACAAGCTCCTCGCCCTCGGGTTCTCCACCGGGCGCGCCGAGGACGGCACCGTCGACCGCTTCGGTGACGCCGCCTGGATCCACGGCGGCAGCCCCACCGAGGGTTTCTTGAAGTTCGGGGCGGACGGTCCGTTCAAGGCGATGTACAACTCCATGGGTGGTACCGCGTGGGCCAACTGGCTGTTCATGCTGGGCCTGCTCGGCATCGGCCTCGCCCTGACCTTCGGTGTCGGCATGCGCTTCGCCGCTGTCGCCGGTGGCGTGATGTACCTGCTGATGTGGACCGTCGTCCTCCCCCCGGACAACAACCCGATCATCGACGACCACATTCTCGGAGCGATCTCCGTCGTGGCTCTCGGCCTCCTCAACGCCGGGGACACCTGGGGCCTCGGCCGCTGGTGGTCGGAGCTGAAGGTGGTCAAGAGCAACCCCGTCCTGCGCTAGCAGGGATAGCCAGAGGACCGGTCGCCGCCTCGGTGACCGGTCCTTTCGCTGTCCGGTCCCGGCAGCTCACCCCCGCAGCTCACACCGGGCAGCTCACACCGGGCAGCTCACCCCGGCAGCTCACACCGGCAGCTCACCCCCTGCCACTCAGGCAGTAGGAAGCGGGACCAGCCACACCAGCCGCGTCCCGCGCGGCTGGTTGCGCGTCACCTGGACCGAGCCGCCGAGTCCCGAGGCGCGCCGGCGCACGTTGCGCAACCCGCTCTCCTGCCGGTCCTCGGCCAGCCCGATCCCGTCGTCGATCACCGTCAGGCACAGCTCCTGACCGTTCACGTGCACCTCCACCTGCGCCTGGTCGGCGAGGGCGTGTCGGGCCACGTTGGACACCGCCTCCCGCAGCACCGGCAGCAGCTGTTCGCGCACCACCGTGGGGACGGCGGTGTCGATGGGCCCGCTGGTCAGCACGGCCGGGGAGAATCCCAGGACCGGGACGTACTCCCGCACCAGCCCCCGGATCTCGGCCCGCAGGGAGTCGTTCTGACGGTGCTGGAGCTCGAAGATCGTGCCCCGGATGGCCTTGATCGTGAGGTCGAGGTCGTCCACGGCGCGCTCGAGCCGCTGACCGAGCTCGCTGCTGCCGGCGAGGGAGGCGACGCCCTGGAGCTGGAGTCCCGTCGCGAAGAGCCGCTGGATGACGACGTCGTGCAGGTCCCGGGCGATCCGTTCACGATCGGAGATGACGGCCAGCTCCTCACGGTCCACGACCGCCTGCGCCCGGTCGAGCGCGAGGCCCGCCTGGTCGGCGAAGGAGGCGAGCAGCTCCCGGTCCTCGACCCCGGGCGCCGCGTGGACCGGGTCGAAGAGCGCGACGAGGACGCCCGCCTGGGCGAGGTGGGCCCGCAACGGGATCACCAGGGCCGCCAGGTCGTCGGCGAGGCTCAGCTCCAGGGGGTTGCGGCTGTGGTGGTCGTGCTCGAGGGAGATCCGAACGAGCGCGGCGTCGATGGCCGCCTTGTCGGCGGGATCGCACGAGACGGCCAGCGCGAGACCGACCCGTTCGGTGCCGGGCTGGCTGAGGACGGCGGTCGCGCGTACGCCGGAGACCGAGCGCGCCATGTCGGTGATGGCCTGCCGTGCCCGGTCCAGCTCGATCGGCGGCTGCATCGTCTCGGTCAGCTCCGCCGATGCCTCCAGCCACCGTCGTCTCGACTCGCTCAGGCCGTAGGCGCGGGCGTTCTCGATGACGAAGCCGGCTGCCCGGGCGAGCGCCTCCACGAGCTGCTCGTCCTGCTCGGTGAACTCGGCGCCTCCGCGCTTCTCGGTCAGGTAGAGGTTGCCGAACACGGTGCCCCGGATGCGGACGGGTACGCCCAGGAACGTGTCCATCGGCGGGTGGTGGGGCGGGAAGCCCGAGGACGCGCGGTGGGCGGAGAGCCGGTCCATCCGGATCGCCTCGGGTTCGTGGATCAGCAGCCCCAGGATGCCGCGGCCACGGGGCAGCTCGCCGATCAGGCGGTGCTCCTCCTCGCTCAGGCCCGTGGTCACGAACTCCACCAGGGATCCGTCGGGGCCGATGACCCCGAGGGCGCCGTACCGTGCCTCCGTGAGCTGGGTGGCGGCCTCCACGATCCTGGTCAGGACACTACGGAGATCGAGGTCGGACGAGATCGCCGTGACCGCCTCGAGCAGCGCCTTGGCTGCGCCGCCGAGTCTGCGGTGTTCGTGAGGGCTCATTCCGACAGTGTGACCCACGCGTCGCGCCGGGTCAGACGTGCGAGGCCCGAGGCAGGTCGTTCAGGGGGTCCCACTCCCCTCCCACCAGGCGGCCGCTGAGCTCGGCCCAGCGCAACCGGAGGTAGAGCGAACGCACTCCGCCGGCCCACGGTTGCGGCTCGGCCACCTCGTGGATCAGCTCGATCTCGTCGCGATCGGTGATGGCCTGCACGCGACCGCGGGCCTGCACGCTCCAGCCGCGGGCGAGGTCCCGGTCGAACGCGTCGATCTCGAAGGCGAAGGTCGTGTCGCGGCCGTAGGTCCCGAGCAGGCTGTAGGGCGAGGTGCGAATGATGATGGCGCCGTCCACCACGGTGTAGTTGACCGGCACTATGTGCGGTCCCGTCGGCGTCGAGAGGGCCACCCGGCCCGCGATGCCCGAGTGCAGCAGCTGCTGGCACTCTTGGGCGCTCAACTCTCGTGACTGGGCCATGACGCACCTCCTGGTCTGTTTGTCGGAATCCTTTCCATCGTCTCTCGCGTTCCTCCCACAGATCAGGGCCTTTGGTCCCGACACCTCGGACCATTACGCCCTGATCGGGACCGGCTCACCCGGACACGATGAGAGGGAGGCGGCAGCTGGGTCGCCCGCAGACCCCGGGAGGGACCATGCTCACCAAGGCCGGAACCATCGTCGTCGGAGTCGACGGCTCGGAGTCGTCGTTGCGCGCCCTGGCGTGGGCCGTGGAGCAGAGCAGGGCCGAGCACCGCCCCCTCACGCTCATGCACGCCATCCACGCGGTCACCCCCGCCTACATGGACGCCGCCGCGGTCTACCCCCAGGAGGCACGCGACGCCCTGCGGGCCGACGGCCAGCAGGTGCTGGACGCCGCCCACGCCGAGGTCGCCCGCCGGGATCCCGGGGTCGAGGTCCACGAGGTCTTCCGCTTCGAGGACCCGCGCGAGCTCCTGCTCGAGCTGTCCAAGGATGCTGCCATGGTCGTCCTCGGCTCCCGGGGCCGCGGCAAGCTGCGCAGCCTGCTGCTCGGCTCCGTCGGCGTGGCCGTCGTGCGCCACGCGCACTGTCCGGTCGTGATCCACCGTCCCGGGAACACCGGAACCGTCCGGAACGGCATCCTGGTCGGCGCCGACGCCAGCGAGGAGTCGCACGCGGTCCTCGAGTTCGCCTACCGTGAGGCCTCCCTGCGCAGGCTCCCGCTCACCGTCGTGCACTGCTTCTGGGACGTCCAGGCAGGCGATCTCAGCGGGTACCTCATCCCGGAGGCCGGCTTCGACCCGGAGACCGAGAAGATGCTGCTCTCCGAGACGATGGCCGGCATGGGCGAGAAGTACCCGGACGTCGTCGTGACCTCCAGCGTCGCCCGCGGACAGGCCCACGAGGTGCTCATCCGGCTGACCGAGCGGATGGACCTGGTCGTGGTCGGCGCGCACCAGTCCGGGCCGGTGGCCCGCATGCTGTTCGGCTCGGTGTCGGTCGCCGTGGTCGAGCACGCGAACTGTCCTGTGGCGGTCG
>JBKJON010000598.1:0-7845 GCA_046595715.1 Marmoricola sp. | reverse complement strand
AGGTCGGCGCGATCGCCAACAGCCTGCTCTTCGAGGCGGACGGCGAGCCCCTGCTGCTGCTCACCAGCGGCTCGCACCGCGTGGACACCGCCAAGGTGGCGACCAACCTCGGGATCGGGCAGCTCAAGCGCGCCAAGCCGGGGTTCGTACGACGCCACACGGGCCAGGTGATCGGCGGCGTCTCCCCCTTCGACCACCCCGCTCCGGTCCGGACCCACCTCGACCCCGTGCTGAGGCAGTACGACGAGATCTGGGCCGCCAGCGGCCATCCCGCAGCCGTGTTCAGCAGCACCTACGAGGAGCTGCAGCGGCTGACGGGGGCCGAGGAGCTCGACATGGAGTGACGGCTCGGGTCTGCGGGACGGGCGGCGACAAAACGGGTGGGGTTCTCGGCCGGTCCCTAACGTTCTCGGGTGATGCTGGCCGAGAACGTCGGGTTTCCCCGGGTACCCGGGGGAGAAACCTGCAGCCCCCCGTAGGGTGACCGCCATGGCGCGCGTGGTGGTGGTCGGCGGGGGCTACGGCGGCCTCGCCAGCGCCGTACGCCTGGCCAAGATCGGTCACGAGGTGACGCTCGTGGAGGCGGCGAGCAGGGTCGGTGGGGCGCTCGGGTACGTCGAGAAGGACGGCTTCCGCTGGGACGCCGGGCCGACCCACACCCTGCTGCCCGCCGTGCTGCGCGACCTCTTCCGCAAGTCGGGCCGGGCGCTCGAGAAGGAGGTCGACCTCGTCCCCGTCGAGCCGGTGGCACGGCACGTGTTCGACGACGACGACGAGAGCGTCCTCGACCTGCCGGGCGGCAGCCGCGCGGCCCAGATGGAGGCCGTCGAGACGGCCCTCGGTCAGGGGCTCGGCGCCCAGTGGACGGCCTACGTCGACGCCTTCGCCGACGACTGGGAGGCGCTGCGCCGTGACTGGCTGGAGCGGCCGTTCGCCGCCGAGCACGCCAGCAGGCACGCCAAGGCGCTGCTCTCCACGCGACTGACCCTGCACAAGCTCGTCCAGAAGTCGTTCAAGGACGAGCGCCTGCGACAGGTCGCCTCCTACCCGATGGTCCTGGAGGGTCACGACCTGCGCAACGTGCCCGCGTGGATGGGGATGTGGACCTACGTCGAGCAGAACTTCGGCGCGTGGACCGTCCCCGGTGGGATGGGGTCGCTGGCGGACAAGCTCGCCTCTCGACTGCGGACGCGCGGGGTCACCCTCCTGGTCTCCACCCGCGCGGAGGACCTCGAGCTCTCCGGTGGCCGCGTCGCCGGTGTCCGCACCGACCAGGGTGTGATCGACGCCGACCACGTGGTCTGCGCCATCGACCCGCGGGGGCTCCCGACCCTGGCTCCTCTGGTTCGGCGCACGATGCCGGCGATCCCGCCCGTGACCTGTCACCTCGGCGTGGTCGGCGAGGTCCCCGACCTGCCGCACGAGGTGGTGCTGCACGGCGACCCGATGCTGGTCCTGCGGACCGGCGGGCAGGCTCCGGCCGGCGCCCACGCGTGGACGCTCCTGGGACGGGGCCAGCTCGCCGAGGACATCCTCGTCTCCCTTCAGCGATCGGGGATCCGGGTCCGTGACCAGGTCGAGGTCCGGGTCGACCGGTCTCCCCGCCAGCTCGTCGAGGAGTGGAACGGGTCGCCGTACGGCGTGCTGTGGCAGGGCCGCAACACCGTCACCCGCCGCCTCGGTCCCACCACCCCGGTCCCAGGCCTGTTCATGGCCGGCGCGCACGCCACCCCCGGTGCAGGGCTGCCCTCGGTGGGTCTCTCCGCCGCCCTGGTGGCCCAGTCGATCGGTCCGGCCTGAGCCTCGCTCAGACCTTGACGGACAGCGCGGTGTAGATCTCGCGCGTCGCCCTGGACCGGTTGAGCGTGTAGAAGTGCAACCCCGGTGCACCTTGGGCGAGCAGGGTGTCGCACAGCTCGGTCGCGATCGCGATGCCTTCGGCGCGGACGGCCGCCGGGTCGTCCTTCAGCGGCTCGAGCCGGGCCATCACCTCCTCGGGGATGTCGCGTCCGGAGAGCTCGACCATCCTGGCCATGGAGCTGTAGTTCAGGATCGGCATGATGCCCGGGACGATCGGGAAGTCGACACCGACTGACTGCGCACGCTCGACCAGGCCGAGGTAGTCCGAGGCCCGCAGCACCATCTCGGTCACCGCGAACTCCGCGCCGGCGTCGTACTTCGCCTTCAGCACGGCCGTGTCGTCGTCCAGGGTCGCGGCGTCGCGGTGGCCCTCGGGGAAGGCGGCAACGCCGACCGAGAGGTCGCTGACCCGGCGGACGAGCGCGACGAGGTCGGAGGCGTGATCCACGCCGCCCTCGGTGGAGACCCAGTCCGTTCCGGGACCGCCGGGGGGGTCGCCGCGCAGGGCGAGGACGTTGCGGACACCGGAGTCGATGAGGGACTGCAGCATCGTCGTGAGCTCGGCGGTCGTGTGGCCCCCGCAGGTCAGGTGCGCCATCGGCAGCATCGAGGTCTCCTGCGCGATCCGCCTGGTGATAGCGACGGTCCGGTCACGCGTCGTACCGCCCGCGCCGTAGGTGACCGACACGAACGTCGGCCGCAACGGCTCGAGCTCGCTGATCGAGCGCCAGAGGACCTCTTCGCCGGCCTCGTCCTTGGGCGGGAAGAACTCGAAGGAGAACGAGCGACCGCCCTGCCGCAGCAGGTGGCCGATACGTGCAGAACCCTCAGACATGTCCCCAAGATTACGGGGCTACGCTCGCCCGATGACCTCGGAGCACGAAGGATGGGACGCCGCCGGTTTCCGTGCCGACATCGAGTCGGCGCTGCAGGACTTCGTCCACACGCAGGCCGAGTGGCTGGACCGTCTGGGCCCGGACGCCCAGCGCCTCGTCGAGTACGCCCGGGTCAGCGTCTCGGGCGGCAAGCGCTTCCGGGCCGCCTTCTGCTGGTGGGGCCACCACGCCGTGGCCGAGCCGATGGACCCCGACGCACTGCTGCGAGCCTGCTCGGCGCTGGAGCTCCTGCACGCGAGCGCGCTTGTCCACGACGACTACATGGACGCCTCCGACGTACGCCGCGGCCGCCCCGCCACACACCGCGCCTTCGAGCAGCTGCACCGCCAGCAGGGCTGGCGCGCCAGTCCCGAGCAGTACGGCGCCTCCGCCGCGATCCTGCTCGGTGACCTGCTGCTGAGCTGGTCCGATGAGCTGCTGCGGACCTGCGGCCTGCCCGCCGACCGCGTCCTGGACGCCCTCGGCTACTTCGACCTGACCCGGAGCGAGGTCGTGACCGGCCAGTTCCTCGACGTCTCCGCGCAGGCCCGGGGAGCAGCCGACGTCGACACCGCGATGACGGTGCTGCGCTACAAGTCGGCGAAGTACTCCATCGAGCGACCGCTCCACATCGGCGCCGCTCTGGCCGGTGCCAGCCCCGAGATGATCACCCAGCTGAGCCGGTTCGGGCTGCCGCTGGGCGAGGCCTTCCAGCTGCGCGACGACCTGCTGGGCGTGTTCGGCGACCCGAGCATGACCGGGAAGCCCGCCGGTGACGACCTGATCGAGGGCAAGCGCACGGTGCTGGTCTCGCTCGCCCTCGACGCCCTCCCCCCGGCCGAGGCCAAGGTCCTCGACCAAGCCCTAGGGACGGCCCTGGCGCCCGATCAGGTCGAGCAGCTGTGCCGGCTGATCGACGCCTCCGGCGCCCGCCAGCAGGTCGAGTCCGTGATCAGCCAGCTCACCGAACGCTCGCTGGCTGCCCTCGCCGCCGCCGACGTGGCCGACCGGGCGCGCGTCGTACTCGCCGGGCTGGCCGCCCAGGTGACCCAGCGGGCGGTCTGAGGTCACAAGTTTTTCTGGTTAACCAGAAAAACTCGCACCTCCCCACTTTGCAACGTGGGGTCAGTGGCAGTTTTTCTGGTTAACCAGAAAAACTGCCACCACCAACTACAGCGCCAGCGCCTGCGCCCGCCGCTTCACCTCGGAGCCCCGGTTCTCCCGGAGCGCGTCGATGGGCCTCCCGGGGAGCGTGTCGTCCTCGGTGAAGAGCCAGGTGAGCTTCTCGCGGTCGTCCCAGCCACCGTCGGCGAAGAGCGTCAGCAGGCCCGGGACCCCCTTGACGATCTCGCCGTCCATGATCAGCTCGGCAGGAACCTGCTGGCCCGCTCCGGGGAAGGGTACGGCGGCCGCGAGCTGGTGCTCTCGGATCAGCGTGCGGATCTTCGTCACGGTCACGTGCAGCTGCGTGGCGGCCGCTTTCCAGTCGAGCCAGTCGGGGATCAGGGTCTGCAGGTCGTCTTCAGGGGTGTTCTCGCTCACGCGCACACTCTCCCACCACGCTCGACTGGCGCGTTCACCTGCCGGATCCTGGGCCTCGGAACCTCTAAAGTGGCGGGTCAGTCGGGATCCTTCCCCGCCCGACGCTGGAGGAGATCGTGGAACGTACTGCCGACTCGCTGATCGGGCGTGTCCTGGACGGCAGATACCGCGTGGGGCCCAAGATCGCCCGCGGCGGGATGGCGACCGTCTACGAGGCCACCGACCTGCGGCTGGACCGGACCGTGGCCGTCAAGGTCATGCACGAGGGACTCGCCGACGACGACGAGTTCGTACGCCGCTTCCAGCGCGAGGCCCGGTCCGCCGCCCGCCTCGCCCACCAGAACGTGGTCGCCGTCTTCGACACCGGTGACGACCACGGCACCTTGTTCCTGGTCATGGAGTACGTCCCCGGCCTGACGATGCGCGACCTGATCCGCAAGGAAGCGCCGATGTCGCCGGCCAAGGCGCTCTCGGTGATCGAGCCTGTCCTGGGGGCGTTGGCGGCCGCCCACGACGCCGGCATCCTGCACCGCGACGTCAAGCCCGAGAACGTCCTGATGGCCGACGACGGCCGGGTCAAGGTCGCCGACTTCGGCCTCGCCCGGGCCATCAACTCCGAGACCCAGCACACCGCGACCGGCGGCGTGCTCATCGGCACCGTGTCCTACCTCTCCCCCGAGCTCGTGGTGAACGGCCGGGCGGACGCGCGCGCCGACGTCTACGCAGCCGGCGTCCTGCTCTTCGAGATGCTCACCGGCCACAAGCCCCACCAGGCGGCGAGCCCCATCCAGGTCGCCTACAAGCACGTCCACGAGGACATCCCCCCGCCCTCGGCCTCGACCCCCGGCATCCCGCCGTACGTCGACGCCCTCGTCGCCCGTGCCACCGCGCGCGACCCCGACCTGCGCCCCGCGGACGCCCGCGTCCTGCTCCACCAGGTACGCCGTGTCCGCCACGCGCTCGACCGCGGCATCCACAGCGACCCCGACCTGATGTCCGACCTGACCCCGACCACCCCGGTCGGCGGCGGCCGGACGCCCACCGGTGAGCTGCCGGCGCAGATCATCGAGCCCCACGACCTGAGCTCGCTCGGGCACCACTACGACGACGACGGCTTCTACGACCAGGAGCGCGACGCCCGGATCGTGCCCGCGCAACCGCACCCACGACGGGGGGCACCACCACCAGGGGCGACGCCGACGAGGTCCTCGGCGGCGGCCCACCCCCGGCGACACTCGCGCCGCGGCCGGATCCTGCTGATCGTCGTGCTGGTGCTGGCCGCGACGGCCGCCCTCGGCGGCTGGTACCTCGGCGTCGCCCGCTACACCTCGGCACCCGGGGTCATCAACCTCAGCCAGGCCGCCGCACGCGTCAAGCTCGACAAGGCCGGGCTGTCCATGAAGGTCTCCGAGGAGGCCTACACCGAGAACGTCCGCAAGGGCTACGTCATCTCCACCGACCCCGCCCCCGGCGGCCGGATCCACAAGGACAGCACGGTCAACGCCGTCATCTCGCTGGGCCCGGAGCGGCACGAGGTGCCCGACGTGCGCGGCCAGACGCTGGACGACGCCCAGCGGGTGCTCGACGAGGAGAAGCTGGCCTACGGCGAGGGGATCAGGCGCTTCAGCGAGACCGTCCCCGCGGGGCAGGTCATCGGGACCGACCCGACCCCGGGCACTCTCCTGCGCCGCAACACCGCCGTCGACGTGATCACCAGCAAGGGTCCCAAGCCCGTCAAGATCCCCGACTACGCCGGCAAACCGGCCGAGGCCGCCGAGAAGGCCCTGGTCAAGCTGGGCTTCAAGGTCGACACCGCCGTGGTGAACAGCGACACCGTGCCCAAGGGACGTGTCGTCTCGCAGAGCCCCAGCTCGGGGACGGGCAAGAAGGGGGACGTCATCTCGCTGATGGTCTCCGAGGGCCCGGTGATGGTCGAGGTTCCCGACGTCATCGGCAGCGGTCTCGACGCCGCGAAGGCGGAGCTCGAGGCGGCCGGCTTCAAGGTGACCGTACGCCGGGCCAGCCTCTTCGTCGGCGTGCAGTACGTCGTCACCACCGACCCCGCGCGCGGCACCATGGCCCCCAAGGGCAGCACGATCGTCGTCGGCATCGTCTGACCGGGCCGGCGGCCGCGCGGACCACGCTGTCACTACCGTCACTCCAGTCACACTGGTAACGTCGACGGTTCGTCCGCAGACGGAGGATCACGTGTCACTTCCCCGACGCCACCCGCCCGCCAGCACCCCCGACGCACGACGCGGCCGCTGGGCCGCACGCCGTACAGCCCCCTGGACCATCTTCTGGGTCACCCTGGTCAGCGCCCTGACCGCCGCCACCCTGGTGGCGCCGCCTGCCTCCGCGACCCCGTGGCCGGGCCACCCGGACCGCTCGGTCGTGCGCTACGTGGTGCGCGCCGGTGACACCGCGACCGGTCTCGCGGTGCGCTACCACGCCTGGACCGACGAGCTGGTCCGCCTGAACCGGCTCGGGCCGAAGGGTGCTCTCCACCGGGGACAGACGCTCAAGATCCCCATCGTCGTCTCGGCCGCGCGTCGTGCGGGGACGACGGCCAAGGCGACTCCCCAGAAGACCCACGCGAAGCCCGCCAAGAAGACCAGCAAGAAGCCCGCCCGGCTTATCCAGCACAGCACCACCCCGGCCGGTCGCGGCTGGTTGCACGCCGACCTGAGTCGCCAGCAGATCCGTCGCCTGATCATCCGGACGGCCCGCCGCTACGACGTACCACCACGGCTGGCGCTCGCCGTCGCCTGGCAGGAGTCGGGCTGGCAGCAGCGCCGGGTCTCCTCCACCGGAGCCCTCGGCGTGATGCAGGTGATGCCGGACACGGGCCGCTGGATGAGGTGGTACGTCGGTCGCCCGCTGCGGTTGAAGGACACCCACGACAACGTGCTCGCCGGGGTGATGACCCTGCGCGTGCTCCGCGCCTGGACCGTGCGCGACAACAACGCCATCGCCGCCTACTACCAGGGCCTCGGCGCGGTCCGTCGGCACGGCTACTTCGAGGACACCAAGCAGTACGTCGCGGCGGTGCGCGCCCACGAACGACGCCTCACGCGCACCGGCAGCCCTGCGTGAACCTGCGGCCTGCCCAGGGGTCGCGGGTCACCCTCCTGGCCACCCTGGCGCTGCTGGCGATCACCGCCAGCTGGGGCTCGACCTTCTTCCTGATCCACGACCTGCTCGACCGGGTGCCGGTCCTCGACTTCCTGGCGGTGCGGTTCGCGATCGCCTCGGCGGCGATCCTGCTCGTCTCGCCGCGGGCCGTCCGCCGGCTCTCACGCGACCGGCTGCGGCACGCGGTCGTGCTCGGGCTGCTCTACGGCGTCGCGCAGATCCTGCAGACGACCGGTCTCGCCCACACCGCCGCCAGCGTCTCGGGCTTCATCACCGGCATGTACGTCGTGGCCACCCCGCTGCTGGCCGCGCTCCTGCTCCACACCCGGATCGGCGCGATGACCTGGACGGCCGTGGCGATCGCGGTGACCGGCCTCGGCGTCCTCACCCTCGGTGACGTGGGGTCCGGGCTGGGGTACGGCGCGGCGCTCAC
>JBKJON010000517.1:0-19023 GCA_046595715.1 Marmoricola sp. | reverse complement strand
TGAACCTGCACGACCGCACGTCACCACCCACGTCGTTCCTGCGCCTCGCCGCGGTGATGATGGCGCTGTTGTGCGCCGTGACGGCCTGCGCGACGTCCAGCGCCCAGAGCAAGCCGTCGTCGTCCCCCGGCAACGAGTCAGCCAACGAGCCCGGCAAGACGCCGACCCCGCTGAAGTACGTCGCCCTGGGTGACTCCTACACCTCCGCCCCGCTCGTGCCCGTCACCGATGTGGCCAACGGTTGCTTCCGGTCCTCGGCGAACTACCCGTCGCTGGTGGCGAAGGAGCTCGGAGCCGACCTCGATGACCGCAGCTGTGGCGGCGCGGTACGCGCCAGCCTCGTCAAGAGCCAGTACCCCGACGTACCTCCCCAACTGACCGCGCTGACGGCTGACACCGACCTCGTCACCATCGGGATCGGCGGCAACGACGGTGGCGTCTTCCAGCAGCTCACCAACCGCTGCCCCAGCCTGGCCTCGACCGACCCCCGCGGCGCCCCCTGCAAGGCGGCCACGACGTCCGGCGGCAGGAACACGCTCCTCACCACCCTCGCGAAGACGGGCAAGGGGCTCGCCCGCGCGCTCGACGAGATCAAGGCACGTGCCCCGAGGGCCAAGGTGCTGGTCGTCGGCTATCCCCAGATCGTCTCCGGCAACGATGCGTGCGACGAGCTGCCACTCGCTGCGCGCGACTACCCCTGGGCCGCGAAGGTCAACGTCGCGCTGAACACGGCCCTCAAGGCCGCGGCTGCTGCCAGCGGCGCGACCTACATCGACGTCTACCACTCGAGCAAGGGCCACGACGTGTGCTCGGACGACCCGTGGATCAACGGCTCGGCGACCGACCAGAAGCGCGCTGCGGCCTACCACCCCTTCGCCGTGGAGCAGGCCGTCGTGGCCGGGCTCGTCGCGGCCGCCGCCCAGGGCTGAGCGCGCTCAGACCGACCCGTGCTCGAGCAGGTGCTTGAAGGCGTCCTCGTCGAGCACGGGTACGCCGAGCTGCTCGGCCTTCTCGGCCTTCGAACCGGGGCTCTCCCCCACTACGACGTAGTCGGTCTTCTTCGACACGCTGGAGGACGCCTTCCCGCCGCGGGACAGGATCGCCTCCTTGGCCCCGTCACGGCTGAAGTCGGCGAGTGAGCCCGTCACCACCACCGTCTTGCCCTCGAGCGTGCGCGGGGTGGACTCGTCGCGCTCGTCGGCCATGGTGACCTCGGCCGCCGCCCACGTGTCGACGATGGCGCAGTGCCAGTCGACGGCGAACCAGGCCACGACCGCCTCGGCGATGGTGGGTCCGACGCCCTCGGTCGCGGCCAGCTCGGGCTCGGTGGCCGCGCGGATGGCCTCCATCGAGCCGAACTCCGTCGCCAGGGCCCGGGCCGCGGTCGGCCCCACGTGGCGGATCGAGAGCGCCACGAGCACACGCCACAACGCCGCCTGCTTGGCCTTCCCGAGGTTGTCGAGGAGCCGCTGCCCGTTGGCCGACAGCACGGGGTCCTCGCCTTCGCCCTTCTTGGGCGCCCGCGTGAACAGGGGGGCGCGGCGGAGCTTGTCGGCGTCGAGGTCGAAGACGTCGCCCTCATTGTCGATCACCTTCGCCTCGAGCAGGGCCACCGCGGCCTCGTAGCCCAGGCCCTCGATGTCGAACGCCCCGCGACCGGCCACGTGGAAGACCCGCTCCCTCACCTGCGCCGGACAGAACTGGTGGTTGGGGCAGCGGAGATCCTTGTCGCCCTCCTTCTCCTGGACCAATGGCGTCCCGCACGTGGGGCACTCGGTCGGCATCACCCACTCGGCCAGACCGTCGGGTCGCAGCCCGAGCACCGGACCGAGGATCTCGGGGATCACGTCGCCGGCCTTGCGCAGGATCACGGTGTCACCGGGGCGGACGTCCTTACGCCTGACCTCGTGGGAGTTGTGCAGGGTGGCCATCTCGACGGTGGACCCGGCGACCTTGGTCGGCCTCATCCGCCCGAACGGCGTCACGCGGCCGGTCCGGCCGGTGTTGACCTCGATGGCCAGGAGCTCGGCGTTGACCTCCTCGGGGGGGTACTTGTAGGCGATCGCCCAGCGGGGGGCCCGGCTCGTCGAGCCCAGACGCCGCTGGAGGCTGACGTCGTCGACCTTGACCACGACGCCGTCGATCTCGTGCTCGACGTCGTGGCGGTGCTCGCCGTAGTGCTCGACGAACTCCTCGACCGCCCTCAGCCCCTGGACGACCCGCACCCGGTCGCTGGTCGGCAGGCCCCAGGCGGCGAGGGCGGCGTACGCCTGCGACTGGGTCTTCGGCTCGAACCCCCGCCGGGCGCCGATGCCGTGGCAGACCATCCCGAGCGCGCGGGTCGCGGTGACCTTGGGGTCCTTCTGGCGCAGCGAGCCCGCGGCCGCGTTGCGCGGGTTGGCGAACATCGGCCGCCCCACGTCGACCATCGCCTCGTTGAGCCGGTCGAAGGCTTCGACCGGCAGGAAGATCTCGCCACGCACCTCGAGCAGGTCGGGGACCGGGAACTCCTCGCTGGCCGCGAGCCGGTGCGGGATCGGGTCGATCGTCTTGACGTTGGGGGTGACGTCCTCGCCGGTGCGACCATCGCCACGGGTCAGCGCCCGCACCAGCCGACCCTTCTCGTAGAGCAGGTTGATCGCGAGTCCGTCGACCTTGAGCTCGCACAGGAAGGCCGGGTCGGTGATGCCCTCCCGGGTCAGCCGCGCGGACCAGGTCTCGAGCTCCTCGTAGGAGAAGGCGTTGTCCAGGCTCTCCATCGGCTCGAGGTGGTCCACGGCGGTGAACTCGGTGGAGACCGAGCCCCCGACCTTCTGGGTCGGGGAGTCGGGCGTGCGCAGGTCGGGGACCTCCTCCTCGAGCTCCTCGAGCCGGCGCATCCTGGTGTCGAAGTCGGCGTCCGACAGGGTCGGGTCGTCCTTGACGTAGTAGCGCCAGCGAGCGTCCTCGACCTCCTCGGCCAAGGCACGGTGTTCCTGCCGCTGCTCGGCGAGAGGATCCGTCGCGGCGGTGTTGTCGGTCGTCGGTTCCGTCACGGGGTCCATCCTGCCGGGTTGCTGTGACAGGTGCCGCCCGCATGTCCGGCCAGTCGGGTGGGAACCATGTCCAGGAGCGGGGAGAGCGACCCATCCGATCCCCGGGTGGCTCCGAACCACCGCCGGACGATTGGAGTCACTCATGCCCTCCCCCGGACTCATCCGTGTGGACCCCGTACTGCACCAGACCCGCGGCATCGTGCTGATGCTGCACGGCGGCGCCAAGACCGGGCTGAAACCGGTCGGTGGACGCAGTGCCTCGCTGCGGCGTACGACGTCGATGCGCGACGTCCTCGAGCAGCGCGTGCTCAGCCTGGGCATGTCCCTGTGGCTGCTGCGCTTCGGCGTCCGGGGCTGGAACGAGGGGGTCGCACCCGAGCCCTCCCCCGTGCCGGACGCACGGTGGGCGCTGGACCAGGCGGCGCTGGAGCGGCCCGGCGTGCCGGTCGTGCTCCTCGGACACTCCATGGGCGCTCGCACCGCGGTGCACGTCGCCGACCACCCCAACGTCGTCGGCGTGGTCGGCCTGGCTCCCTGGCTCGAGTCCTCCGACCCGGTCAGCACGCTCGCCGGCCGGCATCTCATCGCGGGCCACGGCAGCCGCGACAAGATCACGTCGGCCCGGATGACGCGGTCCTACGTCGACCAGGCTCGGTCCGTCGCAGCGTCGGCCGAGTTCACCGACATGGGGCGCCTGGGCCACTACATGCTGGCCAGCCCGGAGAGCTGGAACCGGTTCGCCCTCCGCTCGACCATGGGGATCTTCGACCGTGCTCGGCACGACGCCGGCTCGGAGTCGACCTGCGCAGGCCGGCCTCAGCCGGAGTGACGGCCCCCCGAGACGTGGCCACGACCGAGGACCACGCCGGCCGTTGGAATGCCTGGCCATGCTGAGGGGTTGACGAAGCTAATGTCTCCCACCGCTCCCGTGCCCGCCGGTGTCCGGCGCGTCCCGCTCCTCGTCGGCCTGCTCTTCGGCCTGGCGGGACTGGGCAGCTCCTCGGCCGCGATCGCGCTGCCGGTGATCGGTGCGGACCTCGACGTGAGCACCGGCGTGGGGGCATGGGCGGTCAGCCTCTACGTGCTGATGCTCGCAGTGACCACCGCGGTCTACGGCCGCGTCTCCGACCTGGTCGGCATCCGGCTCCCCCTGCTCGTAGGTGTCACGCTGATGACCCTGGGCGCGCTGGCTGGCGCACTGGCCCCCAACTTCGGGGTGCTGCTCGTGGCCCGCGTCCTCCAGGGTGCCGGGGCGGCCGCCGTACCGACCCTCGGGGTGGCCATGGTCAGCGAGCTCTTCTCTGGCCAGGCCAAGGGCGCCGCGCTCGGACGCGTCGCGGGCATGGCCGCCGCCGTGAGCTGCCTGGGTCCGCTGGCCGGCGGTGTGGTCGAGGGCCTGTTCGGCTGGCGCGCGGTGATCGCGCTCCCGATGCTCGGTGTCCTCCTGCTGCCCGTGCTGTGGCGCTCGGTCCCCTCGACCGGGAGTGGCGCCCGCCTCGACCTCTTCGGCGCCGCCCTCGTGGCCGCCACGGCCGCCGGCGTGGTGCTGCTCGTCCAGTCACCCTCGACCGGCCCCGTCGTGGCCGTCGTGGGCGGGCTGCTGGCGGTGCTGGGTGTTCCGGCCGTGGCCGCCTGGGTACGTCGGCGCCCCCACGGCTTCCTGCCGATCGCGGTCATCCGCAATCCTGCAGTGGTCCGCAGCGCCTGCGCGGCCGCCGCGGTCCCGGCTGCCTGGTTCGCTCTCCTGATCGCCGTCCCCGCGGTCCTGGTCGCGCAGGGGTGGGAGCTGTGGCAGGTAGGCGTCGCCCTCCTCCCGAGTGCTGTCACAGGCTTGATGGCGCCCCGCGTAGCCGGCCCCCTGATCCACCGCATCGGCGCCACCAGGTCGCTGGCGCTGGCAGCGCTCATCGCCGCCGTCGCGCTGGCCGTGTCCTCGCTGGGTGCCCACGCCGGCTCGGCGACCCTGCTCGTCGCCGCGGTGGTGGGTGTGACCCTTGCGTTCGGTCTGGGTCAGCCGGCACTGATGGAGGCAGTGGGGGACGCTGTGAGCGACGACGTACGCGGGGTCGCCCTCGGTGTGGCCACCCTGTTCTTCCTCGTCGGGGGCGGCGTCGGCTCGGCCGTGGTCGGCGGGCTGGGCGAGGTGCTGGGCATGCCCTTCGCGCTGCTGCTGCTCTCGGTCCTGCCCCTGGTCGGCATCGGTGCCCTGATCCCGCAGTGGAACCGGGCCGCGACCGTCGACGTCGCCGACTGAGTACCCGACCCAGCCGCTCGCCGCACCGGAGGTGTCCGAGGTCACCACGAATGGCGAAACCTTCGGGGCCGTGGTTTCGTCGTACTACAGGACACACCTTCGAACCCCACGGGAAACATGGCTGAGGACAAGAAGAACGATCGCGTGCTCGGCCTGTCCGCAGCGCAGGTGACCGGCAGCATGTTCGCAGCCGTCTCCGGCGCGCTTCTCGCGTCGTTCGCGGGCACGACCGGCACCATCATCGGTACGGCGATGGGCAGCGTGGTCTATACCGTGGCAGCGGCGATCTACACCTGGTCGCTGCGGCATACCAGCGCCGCCGTGCGCCGCACCGCGGCCCAGGTGCGCCAGACCTCGCTCCTGACCGGGCAGCTCCCGCGCACGGTCGCCCAGGGGCCCCTGCGGTCCAAGCGCGGCAACGCCACGGGGAACGAGACGCCGACCCCGGCCGAGAGCGCGGCCGAGAGCGCCGCTGCCGACGCCGCCACCGAGAACGGAGACTCCCTCGGTCGCTCCGTCCCCTGGGTGAAGGTCGCGCTGGCCAGCGTGGGCGTGACCGCCGTCGTCCTCGGTGGCATCACCACCTTCGAGGTGATCACCGGGCAAACCGTCTCCTCCCTCGTGGGGGGCGGCGACTCGAAGGGCACGAGCGTGGGCAACCTGGTCGGACCCGACCGGGGCACCTCCTCCAAGCACGAGAAGCAGCCGACCAAGCAGGTGCCGACCACCGACAACGCCTCCCAGGCACCCGCGCCGGACACCGGCACCACCCAGGCACCGGCACCGAACACCTCGGTCACGCCCACCCCCGAGCCCAGCCTCCCGGCGGCCCCCTCGACGACCCCCGGCAGCGTGCCCCAGGGCGCACCGGCCGCCAACCCCTCCACCCTGCCGGCCCCCGCCACCGAGTGACTCCAGGGGGGCCATCGCGGCGCTCGCGCGAACTGGGCCAGGATTTTCTGGACCGGTGGGAATGGATCGGCGCGCCTCCCGGTTCCGCTCTACGACCACGATGAAACCGTTTCGTTTCATCGGTGTGACGTCACTGGAGGTGGGAGGCCGTGCGCAAGATGACGACCGCCCGCCCCCGTGTCGAGGGCGACCGCGAGGACGAGATCCTCGACGCCACCCTGCACCTGCTGCTCGAGGTCGGCTACGACCGGCTGACGATGGACGCCGTGGCGAGCCGCGCGCGGGCCAGCAAGGCCACGCTCTACCGTCGCTGGGAGAGCAAGCCGAGCCTCGTCGTCGATGCGATGGTGCGCGCCAAGCAGGCGCCGAGCGTCTCCGAGCACGACACCGGGTCGCTCCGAGGCGACCTGGTCAGCACCTTCTGCGGCTCGCACGGCATGGCGCACAGCGACGCCACCGCGCTGCTCGGATCGGTGATCACCGCCCTGACCAGTGACCCGGAGTTCGCCCACCGGTTCCGTGAGGCGTTCATCGAGCCCAAGGTGGTCGTTTCCCAGGCCATCTACACCCGCGCCGTCGAGCGCGGGGAGATCCCGTCCGACCTCGACATCGACATCATCGCCCCGGCTCTCGCCGGCATCCTCCTCCACCGTTCCTTCGTGCTCGGCCTCGTCCTCGACGACGCGGAGGTCGAGCGGGTCATCGACCACGTGATCCTCCCCGCGGTGGGCCATCCGGCCACCGCCGTACACCCCTCCAGCACGGCTCGAAAGAAAGCCAGGACGTCATGACAGACACCACGCAGGCCAGGCCCACCCCCGAGGCGGTGGAGCCCGCCGAGACCGACGGAAGCACCCGTCTCGGCTGGGCTCTGGTCCTCATCTCCATCGCGCAGCTGATGGTGGTGCTCGACAGCACCATCGCCAACATCGCGCTCCCCTACATCAAGGCCGACCTCGGCTTCACCGACTCCTCCCTGACCTGGGTGGTCACCGGCTACGCCCTCGCCTTCGGCGGCCTGCTGCTGCTGGGTGGCCGACTAGGCGACCTCTACGGCCGACGCCGGATCTTCATGACCGGCCTCGTGGTGTTCGCGGTCGCGTCCTTGCTCGGCGGCATCGCGGCCAACGAGGCGCTGCTCCTCGGCGCTCGCGGCCTCCAGGGCTTCGGCGCGGCGCTCGCCTCGCCCGCGGCACTGGCCCTGATCACCACCACCTTCCCGGCTGGACCGGCCCGCAACCGCGCGTTCGCGGTGTACGCCGCCATGTCGGGCGCCGGTGCGGCCGTCGGCCTGATCCTCGGTGGCTGGCTCACCGGCTCGAGCCTCGACCTGTTCGGCATCACCCTCGACGGGTGGAGGATGACCTTCCTCATCAACGTCCCGATCGGCCTGATCGCAGCGGCCGTCGCGCCACGCGTGCTGGCCGAGTCCAGGTCCCACGGCGGCGGGCTCGACATCCCGGGCGCACTGACCGCCACGTTCGGTCTGCTCGGGGTCGTCTACGGCCTCTCCCGGGCCGCTCAAGAGGGCTGGGGTGACCCCATCACGATCGGGAGCCTGGTCGCCGGAGTCGTGCTGCTGATCTCCTTCGCCTTCGTGGAGAGCCGCGCCGAGCACCCGTTGCTGCCGATCCGGATCTTCCAGAACCGCACCCGTGCAGCCAGCTTCGTGGCGATGATGCTGATGCCCGCCGCGATGTTCTCGATGTTCTTCTACCTGAGCCTCTACATCCAGAACGTCATGGGCTACAGCCCCCTCAAGGCCGGCTTCGCGTTCCTGCCGTTCTCGGCCGGCATCATCGTGGCGGCTGGCCTGTCGTCCAACCTCATCAACCGGATCGACCCGCGGTTCCTCGCCGGGGTCGGCACGCTGATGGCCGGGGCCGCGCTGTTCGGCTTCTCGCGGCTGCCCTACGACACCGAGTTCCCGACCACCGACGTGACCGCCAGCTACGCCACTGACATCTTGCCGTTCATCGTCTTGATGTCGCTGGGCATGGGCATGACGTTCGTCCCGCTCACCCTGACCGCCGTGCACCACGTGCGGGCCGAGGACTCGGGCATCGGGTCGGGCGTGCTGAACACCATGCAGCAGGTCGGTGGCGCTCTGGGTCTCGCGACCCTGGCCACCGTGGCCACCCACGTGTGGTCGGGCACCGGCGCCCGGCTCACGGCGGCAGCGGACAAGGCAGCAGCGCTCGTCCCGGGGGGTGCGCCCTCACCGTCCGCCGACCAGGTGAAGGCCATGGCGACGGTCGCGCAGCACCAGGTGTTCACCGACGGCGCCACCACGGCGTTCCTCTTCGGCACCGGCATGATGCTCGTCGCCTCAGTGGTGGTCTGGGTCTTCCTCGACGTCAAGCACGAGGAGCTCGCCACCGACGGCCCACCCGCCGTCTGACGCGGTTTTTCTGGTTAACCAGAAAAACAGCCACTTCCCCCGCGTTGCAACGTGGGGGAAGTGGCTGTTTCTTTGGGCCGAGCCAGCGCTCAGACGAGCAGGGCGGTACTGATCGCCTCGACGAAGGCGGGGAGGTCGTCGGGGTTGCGGCTGGTGATCAGGTTCCCGTCGACGACGACCTCCTCATCCACCCAGGTCGCGCCCGCGTTCTTCAGGTCCTGCGCCAGGCTCGGGTAGCCGGTCAGCCTCCGACCCTGCGCCAGACCGGCGTTCACCAGCAGCCAGGGACCGTGACAGATGACCGCGAGCACCTTGCCCGCGGCGTAGGCCTCCTGGACGATGCGCTGCGCGTCCTCGTCGAGCCGGATGGTGTCGGCGTTGATCGTGCCGCCGGGAACCACGACGGCGTCCACGCTCGAGACGTCGAGGTCACCGAAGACACCGTCGACCTCCACCTTCTGCGTCGGGTCGGTGTCGCCCTCGACCGCCTGGATCGGGTCGCCGCTGGCGGAGTACACCTTCACCTCGGCGCCGGCCCCGGTCAGCTCGTCCCGCGGCGTCACGAGCTCGGCCTCCTCGAACTGGTCGGTGGCGATGATGGCGATCTTCTTGCCGGACAGATTCATCGTGGGTCCCCTTCACGTCGTGGCTGCACCCATCGGTACCCACTGACCGGGAGAACAGACGGTTCAGCCGAGCTCGGAGGCGGCTTCCTGCACCGCGCGCAGCGCTGCCTTGGCGTACGACGACGTCGCACCCGCCAACCCGCAGGCGGGCGTGAGCACCAGCTGGTCGGAGACCTCCTCGGGGTCGAACCCGAGCATGTCCAGCAGCCGGAGCACGCGCTCCAGGAGACCCTTGGTGGACGGTGGCTTCTCGCCGGTCGCCGGAACGACACCCAGGTAGGCCCGCGCGCCCTCGTCGAGTGCCGTCGCCAGCTCCTCGTAGGCCCCCGCGACCAGCGCGCCGAGGTCTATCGAGATGCCCTGGGCGCCGGAGCGGCGCAGCAGCGCGACGGGTACGTCGGCGGCACAGCAGTGCACGACGGTGGCCGATCCACCCGCCGCGCCGAGCACCCACTCCAGTGCTTCCTGGGCCTCGGGCGGCTTCACCGAGCGGTGCCGGCTGAAACCGGACGCCGTGGGCACCTGGCCCCCGAGGACGAACGGCAGTGCGGGCTCGTCGACCTGGAGCACCAGCTCGGCCCCCGGCACCCGCCGCTGCAGGTCCGCAAGATGCACCCGTACCCCTTCGGCCAGCGCCTGGGCCAGCTCGCGGCGCGCACCGAGGTCGGAGAGCAGCTTGTCACCGCGGGGCTTCTCCACCGTCGCGGCGAGGGTCCATGGACCGGCGACCTGCGCCTTGAGCCGTCCGGCGTAGTCCACGAGATGCTCCTCGAGCACGTCGAGGTCCTGGGCCAGCAGCGAGCGCGCCCGGCGATGGTCGACGCCCGCGGCGTCGGTGAGCCGCCAGCCGGCGGGCTGCAGGTCGAAGCCGAGCTCGGCCACGATCGCGAGCGCGCGCCCGGTCAGGTCCGCGATCGGCCCGCGCGCGGGGAGCTCGGGCAGGTGGGGGAGCTCGGGCAACGACCCGGAGACGACCCGGACCGCCTCGGCGAAGTCCTCACCGGGCATCGATCCGATGCCGGTGGCAGCACTCATCCGCGTGCCTCGGCGAGGGACGAGGTGGCGCGGCGGGTGGAGGAGATGGTGGCCGACCCCACGACCCGCGAACCGTCGTAGACCACGACGGCCTGTCCGGGCGCGATCCCGGACGCGGGGTCGAGCAGGGTCACGCCGACGACCTCGCCGTCGGTCGTGACGACCGCCCGGTGCTCGGCACCGTGGGCGCGCAGCTGCACCGTGCACTCCAGGTCGGTGCCGGGCGACAACGGCGTGCCGCACCAGCGCGGGCGGATCGCGTCGAGCCCGTCCACGGTCAGCGCCTCGCGCGGGCCGACGGTCACGGTGCCCGAGACCGGCTCGATGTCGAGGACGTAGCGCGGCTGGCCGTCCGCGGCGGGCGTGCCGATGCGAAGCCCCTTGCGCTGGCCGATCGTGTAGCGCCACGACCCCTCGTGCTCGCCGAGCTGCTCACCCTCGGCGGTCACGATCGAGCCGCGACGGTTGACGGCCTCGAGCCTGTCGGCGAGCCAGCCACCGGTGTCACCATCACTGATGAAGCAGATGTCGTGGCTGTCCGGCTTCGCCGCCACCGCCAGCCCGCGACGCGACGCCTCCTCGCGGATGACGGACTTGGGGGTGTCCCCCAGCGGGAACAGCGAGTGGGCGAGCTGGTCCTGGGTCAGCACACCGAGGACGTAGGACTGGTCCTTCGACATGTCCTCCGCACGGTGCATCTCGACCAGCCCGTCGGGGCCGGTGACCAGCTGTGCGTAGTGACCGGTGACGACCGCGTCGAAGCCCAGGCCGATGGCCCGGTCGAGCACGGCGGCGAACTTGATCTTCTCGTTGCAGCGCAGGCAGGGGTTCGGAGTGCGGCCCTCGGCGTACTCGCTCAGGAAATCCTCGACCACGTCCTCGTGGAAGCGCTCGCTCAGGTCCCAGACGTAGAACGGGATCCCGATCACGTCGGCCGCACGACGGGCGTCGTTCGCGTCCTCGATGGTGCAACAGCCGCGCGCTCCTGTCCGGTAGGACTTCGGGTTGCGCGAGAGGGCGAGGTGGATGCCGGTGACATCGTGCCCCTGCTCGGCTGCGCGCGCTGCGGCCACGGCCGAGTCAACGCCGCCCGACATAGCTGCCAGGACCTTCATCAGCGCGATCTCGTGGAGAGGGCAGCGTTGCGGGCGCGGTCCACCACGGGACGGATGGCCCCGACCAGTGCGTCCACGTCGTCCTGGGTCGAGGTGTGACCCAGGGAGAACCTCAGTGACGACCGTGCGAACTCCTCCGAGGAGCCCATGGCGAGGAGGACGTGCGAGGCCCGCGGCACCCCGGCGTCGCAGGCCGAACCCGTGGAGCACTCGATGCCACGGGCGTCGAGCAGCATCAGCAGCGAGTCACCCTCGCAACCGGGGAACTCGAGATGGGCGTTGCCGGGCAGCCGGTGCTCGGGACCGGTCTCCGGATCACCGTTGTAGATGGCGTCAGGCACCTCGCGCAGCACGCCGGTGACGAGCGCCTCGCGCAGTGCGACCAGGCGCTCGAAGAGCTCACCCTGGCGTGCCACCGCCGTCGCGCAGGCCACGGCGAAGCCGGCGATCGCCGGGGGGTCGATGGTGCCGGACCGGATGTCGCGCTCCTGCCCGCCGCCGTGCAGCAGGGCGGTGGGCTGGAGCTCGCGGCGCACGAGCAGGGCACCGATCCCGTAGGGGCCCCCGATCTTGTGCCCGGTCACGGTCATGGCGTCGACACCGGAGGCGGCGAAGTCGAGGGGCAGCTGGCCGAGCGCCTGCACGGCGTCGGTGTGCACGGGGATGCCGTGCGCGTGGGCGATCTCGACGACCTCACGGATCGGCTGCACGGTGCCGACCTCGTTGTTGGCCCACATCACCGTCACCAGGGCGACGCTCCCGGGGTCGGACTCGAGGGCCAGGCGGAAGGCGTCGACGTCGAGCCGACCGAGGCGGTCCACGTCGACGAGCTCGACCTTGGCGCCCTCGGTGGCCAGCCACATGAGGGGGTCCAGGACGGCGTGGTGCTCGACCGGAGTGCTCAGGATGCGGACGCGGCGAGGGTCCTCGGCGCGGCGCGACCAGAACAGGCCCTTGATCGCGAGGTTGTCGGACTCGGTCCCGCCCGAGGTGAAGACCACCTCGCCCGGGCGACAGCTCAGTGCCCGCGCGATCGACTCGCGGGACTCCTCGACCAGGCGGCGGGCGTCGCGGCCCGAGGCGTGCAGCGAGGACGCGTTCCCGACCCGACCCAGCTGTGCGGTCATCGCCGCTACGGCTTCGGGGAGTATCGGCGTCGTCGCCGCGTGGTCGAGGTAGACGGTCATCGCCTGCCAAGGATACGGCGTCCCCGGTCGCCCGTTCCGCGCGCCCGCTGCGCCCCTGCGACCCACATTGACACAATGCTTGGTACGAATGAGAATCGGGTCCATGATCACCGTCGATCCAGACGCCGCCGAGGCGCCGTACGAGCAGGTGCGCGAGCAGATCCGGGCCCAGGTCGGCACGGGCGAGCTGGCACCGGGCACCAAGCTGCCGCCGGTACGACGGCTGGCCGGCGAGCTGGGACTCGCCACCAACACCGTCGCGCGGGCCTACCGGGAGCTGGAGGCCCTGGGCGTGATCGAGACCCGCGGACGGGCCGGGAGCGTGGTGAGCGGCGACGGCGTCGAGCGGGCGGCCCGTGAGGCGGCCCATGAGTTCGTGGCCCGGATCCGCGCGCTGGGACTCGGGCAGGACGAGGCCCTCACGCTGGTACGCCGGGGCTTCGACTGAGGCGATTCCGCCCAATCATGGGTCAAGACCGCATCCCCCCATCCGAGACGAACCTGTCGGAATGTTCGTTCCAGCATGTGAGACACGTCGCATCGACAAAGACCGACCTGAGCCGGGGGTGACCCGGATCGGGGTCCCGCCTAGTCAAAGGTGACTGGACCGAACCTGGGAGCGGACCCTCGCCACCACTTCCCACAGACCGCACTGCCGGTGGGTGTGCCTCACTCACCGGACGCCGGTCTGGGACGGTGGACGGCGATCGTGGTAGCGATGGTGTCGGGGTTGTTCGTGGCCGCCGGCGTGCTGCGGCTGGCCAGGTGGCGGCTCGTGCGCGACGCCCACAGCGCGCTGGTCGGAACCGCACTGGTGGTCATGGGTGGGCTGTGCCTGCCGCTGGGGGGCGCGCCCGTTCGTGGCGGAGGAGAGCACGCAGGTCGTCGGCCTCGCGATCCGCTGCGTCGCGTCGCGCGGGCCCACCGGGTGGCCCGCCCGCAGTACGTGTTGCTCCAGGTCGTGGCGACCGTGACGCTCGTCTTCCTGCTGATGCTCCAAGGCGAGCATCTCGTCCCCGAGAGCTTCACCGGCAACGCCGTGCCACCGATCATCCTCTCGACAGGTTTGGCCGCAGCCTGGTTCTCGGTCGCCGTAGGCGTGGCCCTGAGCAGTCGGGTGCTCCCCTGGGCCCGGCGTGCGACGCCGCTGTCCCTGGGCGTGGGAATCGCCGGCTTGTTGCGCGCCCTTGACTCCGGCCGCGTGCACAGCTGGACCTTCAGCGGGGTGCTGGTCTGCGCCTCGATGGCCGCCCTCGCGACCCGCTCCTCCCTGCCGGACCTTGACGGCGCCGTCCGCGCGGACCAGCACCATCGGAGCGACCTCTCGATCGCCCTCGGCCGGGCGAGCAGCGAGGCAGGCCAGACCTGGCGCCCGCGACCGGCCACGGCACTCTCGCCGTGTGGGAGGTCACGCCCGGACCAGAGGGCCGGATCAGCCCTTGCGCTTGGTGATCTCCTCGGTGGCGGCCGGCAGAACCGTGTGCAGGTCCCCCACGACGCCGAAGTCGACGAGCTCGAAGATGGGGGCCTCTTCGTCCTTGTTGACCGCCACGATGGTCTTCGAGGTCTGCATGCCGGCGCGGTGCTGGATCGCACCGGAGATGCCGTTGGCGACGTAGAGCTGGGGCGAGACGACCTTGCCGGTCTGGCCGACCTGGAAGGCGTGCGGCTTCCAGCCGGAGTCGACCGCGGCGCGCGAGGCGCCCACAGCGGCACCGAGCGAGTCGGCGAAGTCCTCGACCGGCTCGAACTTGCCGCCGGTGCCACGACCGCCCGAGACCACGATCGCGGCCTCGGTCAGCTCGGGACGACCCGAGGCGGCACGGGGCTGCGAGGCGATGATCTTCGCCTTCTTGGCCGCATCGGAGATCGTCACCGCGAACTCCTCCTTGGCCCCGGCACCCGGGGACTCCTCGGGAGGAGCCGCGTTGGGCTTGACCGTGATGATCGGGGTGCCGGTGGTGACCTTGGCCTGGACGGTGTAGTTGCCCGCGAACACCGACTGCGTGGTCACCGGGCCCTGTCCATCTCCCGCCTGGACGTCGACGGCGTCGGTGATCAGGCCAGAACCGAGCTTGACCGCGAGGCGGGCGCCGACCTCCTTGCCCTCGGCCGAGGACGGGATCAGGATCGCGGACGGGCTCGTCTTGTCGGCCAGCTGCTGGAGCGCCTCGGCCTTGGGAGCCACGAGGTAGCCCTTGATCTGGGCGTCGTCGATGACGTAGACCTTCTCCGCGCCGTACTTCTTCACAGCCTCGACCACGGCGTCGGCCGCCTGCGCGGGACCGATGAACACCGCGGAGGGCTCACCGAGGCGCTTGGCGATCGTGAGCAGCTCGTAGGTGGGCTTGCGGACCTTGCCGTCGACGTGGTCGACCAGCACCAGAACTTCAGACATCTCTTCAGATCCTCCGGACTCAGATGAACTTCTTGGACGCGAGGAACTCGACCAGCGCAGTGGCGCCCGAGCCGTCCTCGTCGGTGACGACCTCGCCTGCGGTGCGCGGCGGGCGCTGCTCGGTGCCCTCGACAGCGGTCCAGGCAGCGTCGAGGCCGACCTTGGCGGCATCGACGCCGATGTCGGACAGCGACCAGGTCTCCAGCGGCTTCTTCTTCGCGGCCATGATCCCCTTGAAGGAGGGGTAGCGGGCCTCGCCGGACTGGTCGGTCACCGAGAGCACCAAGGGGGCGGTCGCGCCGATGACCTCGGTGGAGGTGTCGCCGTCCCGCTTGATCCGGAACTCCTTGCCCTGGAACTCGATCACCGAGCCCAACGTCACCTGCGGCAGGTCCAAGCGCTCGGCGAGCATCGCCGGCACCACCGAACCCGACGCGTCGGTCGAGGCCATGCCGCACATCACCAGGTCCACGTCACCGATCTTCTCGATCGCGGCGGCCAGCACCTGCGAGGTGGCCAGGTAGTCCGAGCCGGCGATCGCGTCGTCGACCACGTGGACGCCCTTGTCAGCGCCCATCTGCAGCGCCTTCTTGATCGCGTCGGTGGCCTCGTCCGGACCGACCGTCAACGCGGTGACCACCACGTCGTCCTCGGACTTCTCCTTGATCTGGAGCGCCTGCTCGACGGCGTACTCATCGAGCTCGGAGAGCAGACCGGGGACGCCGACACGGTCCACGGTGTGGTCCGACTCGAAGTGCCGGTCGGCGGTGGCATCGGGAACGTACTTCACACAGACGACAATGTTCATGACTCACACGGCCCTGGTCGGGCCCCTCCTGAACTAGGGACGGATGGGATGAGACCCCGAGGAGGCTCAGCGTGGCTGGCCCCCTTGGCGGTGACCCCGCTGTCGAGGTTACCGCCGAGTTGGGCGCTCAGAAATAGTGGGCTCGGGTGGGTTCAGTCACAGGGGCCCGACACGGCGCCCGACACGGGGCCGGGCACGGACGCCACACGGGACCCCACTCTCGACCTGAGGGAGCTCCGCATCAGCGCGAGGTCTTGGGCGTGATCGCGCTGGCCAACAGGCGTCCGAGAAGCAGGTAGACGATGGCCGCGATCCCCCAGTTGAGCAGGGCGTTCTTGGACTCCGCGTTCTTGCCGGCGAAGGAGAAGATGCCGTCGTCACGGCTGAACGGACCCGAGACCGCGTCCGCGGTGTGGGTGATCAGCTCGACGATCGAGTTCTGCTCGTTGATGTTGTCCCGGAGGACGACGAGCACGGCGCCGAGCGCCAGGACCGTGGCCAGCACGCCGAAGACGATCCGCACCACGCGGGCCGCCTTGGTGCGTACGGCGGCCTGGCCCGCGTTGAATCGGGCCTTGCTCTTCCCGGTCGAATCGTCGGTGGAGACTTTCGGCGACACAGTGGCTCCTGGTGGTCGAGCGGGGATGAAGGTGGTCAGCGACCCTCGAACTGGGCCTTGCCCGGTCCGTTCTCAACGAACGAGTCCATGCCGACGCTACGGTCCCGCGTCGCAAAAAGAGCGGCGAACTGCTGGCGCTCGATCTCCAACCCCGTCTCGAGGTCGACCTCGAGTCCGCGGTCGATCGACTCCTTGGCGGCCCGGACGGCGTACGTCGCAGCCTGGCTGAACTGTCCCGCCCAGGCCACGGCCTCGTCGTACACCTGATCCGCGGGTACCACCTTGTCGGCCAGACCGATCCGCAGCGCCTCGTCGGCCTTGACGAACCGACCGGTGAAGATGATGTCCTTCGCCCTGCTGGGCCCGACGAGCCGGCTGAGCCGCTGGGTGCCGCCGGCTCCGGGGATGATGCCGAGGAGGACCTCGGGTTGGCCGAAGACGGCGTTGTCGGCGGCGATCCGGATGTCAGCGGCGAGCGCGAGCTCGCAGCCACCACCGAGCGCGTAGCCGGTGACCGCGGCGACGACGGGCTTGGGGATCCGTGCGATCGCGGTGACCGCGGACTGCAGCGGGCCCGAGCGCTTGACCATGTCCGTGTAGGACATCTGGGCCATCTCCTTGACGTCGTTGCCGGCGGCGAAGACGCGCTCGCCGCCGTAGACCACCACGGCCTTGACGTCGTCGCGGTCGGTCGCCTCGGCGGCCGCGGCCCGCAGCTCCTCCTGGATCTGGATGTTGATCGCGTTCATCTTGGGCCGGTCGAGCCGGATGGTGCCGACACCGTCGGCGACCTCGAGACGGACGTACTCCGCGGATCGAGCCGAGTCGAGATCAGCCATGTCTGCTCCTGAGGTGAGAGGGGTTCCGATCGGGGACAACCTACCCGCGGAGTGAGGGGTACGCCGGACGCCGGGTGGCCCTGCAGACATAATCGGCCGGGTGACCCCAGGGACCTGGTCGGCGACCGACGAGCGTGTGGCGGTGTGGCCGGGCCGCGCCTGGCCGCTCGGTGCGACGAGGGGCGAGGAGTCGACCAACTTCGCCGTCTTCGCCCCAGCGGCCTCGACCCTGTGGGTGTGCCTGTTCGACGACACGTCGGGGCAGGAGGTCGAGACCCGCTACGAGCTCACCGAGCAGACCCTCGGCATCTGGCACGGCGCGCTGCCCGGGATCCCCCGCGGCCAGCGCTACGGCTTCCGCGTCGACGGCACCTGGGACCCCGCGGCGGGTCTGCGGTTCAACCCCGCCAAGCTGCTGCTGGACCCCTACGCGCGCGCCGTGTGCGGCGACTTCATCACCGAGCCGCCGGTGTTCGGCCACGTGCGCAGCGACGCCGGCAAGGACGGCTCGACCAAGGACAGGTTGCTGCTGCGCGACGACCGCGACTCCGCGGCGTACGTCGGCCGGGGCGTCGTGGTCCACGACGACTTCGACTGGGGCGGTGAGCGCCCGATGCAGCGGCGCTGGCGCGACACCGTCATCTACGAGCTGCACGTCAAGGGCTTCACCCAGCTGCACGACCGGATTCCCGAGGAGCTGCGGGGGACGTACGCCGGGCTGGGGCACCCGACCGTCACCGACTACCTGCAGGACCTCGGAGTCACGGCGGTGGAGCTGTTGCCGATCCACGAGTTCGTCTCGGAGCCTCACCTCGCCGAGCACGGGCTGACCAACTACTGGGGCTACAACTCCATCGGCTACTTCGCCCCGCACTCGGCGTACTCCTCCTCCGGGGACCGCGGCCAGCAGGTCACCGAGTTCAAGCAGATGGTCAAGGACCTGCACGCGGCGGGCATCGAGGTGATCCTCGACGTGGTCTACAACCACACCGCGGAAGCGGGAGCCGACGGACCGATGCTGAGCTTCCGCGGGTTCGACGACCTCGGCTTCTACGAGCGCGTCTTCCGCGACCCGCGCGACACCCACCAGCCCGACACCTACTGGGACATCACCGGGTGCGGCAACACCGTCGACGCCGACAACCCGGCGGCGCTGCGCCTGATCCTGGACTCGCTGCGCTACTGGGTCAACGAGATGCACGTCGACGGCTTCCGCTTCGACCTCGCCTCGGCGCTGGCCCGCACGCAGCACGAGATCGACATGGCCTGTCACTTCCTGACCGCGATCGGCCAGGACCCGGTGCTGCGGCACGCGAAGCTGATCGCCGAGCCGTGGGACATCTCGATGGACGGCTACCGGGTGGGCGAGTTCCCACCGCCCTGGGTGGAGTGGAACGACCAGTACCGCGACACCATGCGTGACTTCTGGCGCGGACAGAGCGACGGGGTGCGCACCGTCGCGACCCGGCTCGCCGGTTCCTCGGACCTCTATCTCGACGACGGGCGCTCGCCGTACGCCTCGATCAACTTCATCACCGCCCACGACGGGTTCACCCTGCGCGACCTCGTGTCCTACGACCACAAGCACAACGAGGCCAACGGCGAGAAGAACCGCGACGGCACCGACAACAACCGGTCGTGGAACTGCGGCGTCGAGGGCGAGACCGACGACGAGGACGTGATCGCGCTGCGGCACCGGCAGGCGGCGAACCTGATCGCCACGCTGTGCCTGTCCAACGGGGTGCCGATGATCACCGCCGGCGACGAACGCGGCCGGACGCAACGGGGCAACAA
>JBKJON010000477.1:0-3171 GCA_046595715.1 Marmoricola sp. | reverse complement strand
ATCCGGCAGCTGGAGAACCACAAGGTGCGCTCGGCGTTCATCGAGGCGATGGAGGCCGCACGTGACCGCTCGGTCGCGCTGGCCGCCTCCAGCGATGACTGAGGCTCCCCGCCCACGCTCGGCCCCGATCACCGAAGGACGCATCCCGCTGTGGCAGGCCGGTGCGGTCTTCGTGCTGCTCGCGACGCTCTACTCGGCGGTCTCGTTCCAGCAGTACCGCCGGATGGACTCGTTCATCTTCGACCTCGGCTTCTTCGAGTCGATCGTCCGCGACTACGCCCAGGGCCACCTGCCCGAGCTCCAGGTGACCGACTCGAGCACGGCCGCGCTGCACTTCAGCCCGATCCTGGCGCTGCTGGCACCGCTGGTGCTCGTGGTGTCCTCGCCGCTGACCCTGCTGTTCGCCCAGGCCGTCGCCGTCGCCGCGGGAGTGGTCCCCCTGATGCGCGCGGCGGGGACCGGCGCGCTGCCGTGGGTGGTCGCCGTCAGCTACGGCCTGGCGCCGGGCTTCGGGGCACTGGTCGGGTTCGACTTCCACGAGGTCGCGCTCGGAGTGCCGCTGATCTCCCTGAGCATGGCGGCGATGCTGCGCTCCGACCATCGTGCCGCCGTGCTCTGGGCCCTGCCGCTGATCCTGGTGAAGGAGGATCTCGGACTGACCGTCGCGGCTCTCGGCGCGGTGGTGTTCCTGCGCGGCTCGCGCCGTTGGGGGACCGCGGCGATGGGGTTCGGCGCGGTGTCGTTCCTCGCGATCCAGTGGTGGGTGCTGCCCGCGATGAACGCGGGCGCCGGTGGGTTCGCCGTCAAGTACGCACCCGCCGGACCCTCGGCGGCCCTCCGGATCCTGGGTGAGGGCGCCGGGTCCAAGGTCCGCACGCTGCTCTTCCTGATCGTCCCCACCGGCCTGCTCGCGTTGCGCTCGCCGCTCCTGCTGGTGGTGGCGCTGCCCACCTTCGCGTGGCGGTTCCTCTCCGACCGGCAGACCTACTGGGACCCCTGGTACCAGTACGACGCCATCCTGGTGCCGATCGCCGTCGCCGCCATGATCGAGGGAGCGCGCCTGCTCCACGGACGGGTCCTGGGCGTCGTCCGTGGGCTCGCCCTGGTGGCCGCTGTCGTCGGGACCCTGGTGCTCGTGCCCCGGCTGAGTCTCGCCCAGGTGTGGCAACCCGACTTCTGGCGTACGCCGGCGCGCGTCGCCTTGATCGACGCGGCCCTGGACCGGATCCCGACGGGCAGCCGGGTCGCCGCCTCGGACACCCTGGGCGGCCGGATCGCGTTGCGGACCGACCTCTACCTGATCGGCGACACCATCGCTCCCGACGGACCTGCGCTCCCTGCCTCGGAGTTCACCGGGGTCGAGTGGGTCGCCTTCGACCGCGGCGCCTACCTGGCCCCGACGCCGGCCTGGAGGGGGTTCGCCCAGCTCGTGGACAGCGGTGACTTCACGGTCGTAGCCGACGTCGAGGGCGTGGTCGTGGCCCAGAGGATCCGGGACGAGTAGCGTCCCAGCCATGGAGGAGACGACCTGCCGCGCTTGCGTGGTGTACGACGAGTCGCTCACGTCCTACGACTTCGGCCCCTCGCACCCGATGAACCCGGTGCGGGTCGACCTCACCATGTCGCTGGCCCAGCACCTCGGTGTGCTCGAGCGGCTGCCCCGGGTGCTCGCCCCCGACGCGACCGACGACGAGCTGGTGACGGTGCACGACCCGGCCATGATCGAGGCGGTGATGGCGGCCAGTGCCGACCCGACCAAGGCCGACGCGGCGTTCGGCCTGGGCAGCGAGGACAACCCCGCCTTCCGCCACATGCACGAAGCGGCCCGGCACGTGGTCGGTGCCAGCGTGGAGGCCGCTCGCCAGGTGTGGACGGGCCGGGTCGACCACGCCGCCAACATCTCCGGCGGGCTGCACCACGCGATGCCCGAGCGGGCCAGCGGCTTCTGCGTCTACAACGACGTGGCCGTGGCGATCCGCTGGCTGCTGGCCAACGGCGCCGAGCGCGTGGCCTACGTCGACGTGGACGCGCACCACGGTGACGGTGTGGAGAAGATCTTCTACGACGATCCCCGGGTGCTGACCATCTCGTTGCACGAGACGGGCCAGATGCTGTTCCCGGGGACCGGCTTCCCCGAGGACGCGGGTGGGCCCGAGGCGCTGGGCACAGCTGTCAACGTGGCGCTGCCGCCGGGGACCTCGGACGCCGGTTGGCTGCGGGCCTTCCATGCCGTGGTGCCGGACCTCCTGCGTGAGTTCGCTCCGGACGTGCTCGTGACCCAGCAGGGCTGCGACAGCCACCGAGACGACCCGCTGGCCCACCTGGCCCTGAGCGTCGACGGGCAGCGTGCCAGCTACCTCGTCCTGCACGACCTGGCCCACGAGGTCGCCGCCGGCCGCTGGGTCGCCTTCGGCGGCGGGGGGTACGCCGTGGTCGACGTCGTGCCGCGGGCATGGACCCACCTGCTCGCGGTGGTGTCAGGCTCGCCGCTCGACGTGGATCTCGATACGCCGCAGGCCTGGCGAGCGGAGACCCTGGAGCGACTCGGCCTACGCGCGCCCTCGCGGATGACCGACGGGCGCAGCACGGCCTACATCGACTGGTCGGCGGGCTACGACCCCGACACCTGGCTGGATCGGGCCGTCCAGGCCACCAGGGATTCCGCCTTCCCCTACAACGGTCTGGATCCGCACTTCTGAGGGCGATCCGCGGCCACGTTGCAAGTTGCCGCGCCGCAGCCCCACCCTTCACTTTGGGGAATCTCTAGCACATTGGTCACATTGGCCCTATATTTCTGAGCAGCGCGCACGTGGGGTCCACGACGGGGAAGTCGTGGGACGTGCGAGAGAAAGCAAGGTGCGCTATGTCCAAGAACGACATCAGCGAGGTGAAGTTCCTGACCGTCGCCGAGGTGGCTGCGGTGATGCGCGTCTCCAAGATGACCGTCTACCGCCTGGTCCACAACGGAGAGCTGCCCGCCGTCCGCGTCGGCCGGTCCTTCCGGGTCAGCGAGGAAGACGTCAACGAGTACCTTCGGTCCAGCTTCTTCGACGCTGGTTAGTCACGAGCTGCGTGCCCACAGGCTGAGAGGCCCCACGCCGATTCGGTTGCGCTCGTGCGTACCGATAGGCTGTGGCCTTCGGACGGTGGAGCCCAGCTGGGGTCCACCGT
>JBKJON010000422.1:0-6521 GCA_046595715.1 Marmoricola sp. | reverse complement strand
GGCGAGCGGCTCGGCACCAAGGAAGACCTGCGCGCACGCTGCTCGCCCGGCTGGAGCGCTGCGGCCAGGCCGGAGATCAGCGCGGTGGCGATCTCCTCAACGTCGATTTCGCCCAAGTCGAGCATCTATCGAGAGTAGGACCCGAGCCCGGCGTCGGGGAAGACCGGTTCAATACGGCTGCGCGGACGCCGTACCGCTCGCGGTGATATGCGCATTTGGGGGACCTCATCGGATGACTACCGGCGGATCCGCAGAACATCAGCGACGTCGCAGCCAAGCACTTCGCAGATGGCGGTGAGTGTGGAGAACCGGATGGCTTTGGCTCGATTGTTCTTCAAGATCGAGAGGTTGGCGATCGTCACGCCGACCCGCTCCGAGAACTCGGTGAGGGTCATGCCGCGATCTCGAAGGACTTCATCAAGGGTGCAGCTGACATGGTGGGCGTCATCGGGTTTTTTCGGGCTCACACCAGCCCCTGAAGGTCGCGCCGCATGCCGGCGGCTTCGCGCCAGGCGAGCGCCACCACCAAGAGCACCAGACCCACTGCGACCGGCCACACAGAGACGGTCCCCGAGACGGGGCCGGCAATCTCGGCAGCAGTGGATGACTCGACGAGCCATCGCGCGACGATCCAGCGCATGACTTGAACCAAGGGCATCCCCACGGCGATGAGGAGCCCAATGCCTGCGATTCGCCGTGCAGTCCTCGTCGTGAACCCGAGACCACGCCGGATGTCACGGACCATGAGAAGCAGGAACCCCCAGATGACGGCGCTACCCACGAGTGGCACCACCCGGACCGCCACCCATGCGGCGTGCTGGGCAGGCGTCAGTGCCCAGAACGACAGAAACGCCTTGTTGCCCTAGAACTCCGATGTCCCATCGCCCGGCCCGATCCCAGAGGGATTGCTGGAGGCATCGTGCTCGGAGATCGTTCCGTTGATCCCGCCGGTGATGGCGTTGGCGGCCATGACAGTGGTGAGGCCGAGTTCGCCGGTCGTGGGGCTCTGACCTGGTACCCCGACATGCACTGGCATGAGGACCACCGCGACCAAGCGCACGAGCCGCCCCTGCCCGACGATCGCGACCTCGCGACCCATTTCCCACCCGAGCTGCCCTTACGACGTCGCCTGGCCGACGGTGCTTGTCTGGTCCCGTTCTCCAGCCCGCGGTAGGCAGCGGCGAGGTCGGTGGGCCTGATCTCGGCCAACCGGAGCCGCCCGATGTAAGGCTCCATGGCATCGATCAACCGTTGGACATAGAGGCGGGTACCGCTGCGGCCCCGGTAGCCGTCGACCCAGGGCTGTGCATAGGCACCGAAGGTGTCGCGCCCGATCGGCTTCGCGACGCCACGAACCAGGTCGGCACGCAACAGGGTGAGTTCGACGTCGGCGTCGTCGTGGCTGGCGAAGCCACCGCGGGCGTGCTTCCGGACTCCCTCCTCGGGGCGAGACGGATCGACGTGCGCGAGGATCTCGAAACGCCATCGCAGCCCGCCCTTCGTCGGGTAGGACGTGATCGACCCGGTCCCACGCTCGCGCGGAGCGCGTGGACCGGACGGCGCTTTCCGTCTGGTCGTCATGTGAGGTCCTCGTCGCCACCGAAGGCCCGCAGGAACGGACGCCGGGGGATGTGGACCCGGCGACCGATGTGGACGGCGGGGATGGTGCCGTCGTGGATCGCGTGATCGACGGTGCGGGGATCCAGGGTCAGCAGGGCGGCGACCTCGGCCCGGTCGGCTACCTCGCGGTCGCTGCCGCGAAGCTCGGCCCAGGTGGTGATGGGGGCGGCGATGGTGTGGTTGCTCATGTCGCTCAGGTGGGCGGGCGGTGCCGCTGAACGGGGCTGTCGACGTCTGGATGCGGCTGGTTCGTCCTGGTGATGGCGAATGCTGCGCACCTTCGATCTAGGGTGAGTCGTCGCATGGCTGGTCGCATGGAGCACTTCGGAGGGCATTCTGAGTACCGCCAAATCTCGAGTATCTGCAGGTCAGCGCCCGGATGGGGGAGTGCAACTCCCGAAGGCCGTCCTGTGGGACATGGACGGCACCCTGGTGGACACCGAGCCCTACTGGATGGCGTGCGAGTTCGAACTGGCCGAGAAGTACGGCGGCACCTGGTCCCAGGAGGACGCGCTGGCCGTCGTCGGTGGTGCCCTGCTCGACTCCGCGACCTACATGGTCGAGCACATGGGCATCGACCGGACGCCCCACGAGATCGTCGAGGAGCTGCTCGACGGGGTGGTGGAGCGGGTCGAGCGCGAGGTGCCGTGGCGCCCCGGCGCCCGGGAGCTGCTGGCCTCCCTCCGGGAGCAGGAGGTTCCCTGTGCCCTGGTCACGATGTCGTGGCGACGGTTCGTCGAGCCGATCCTCCGGGCCCTGCCCGAGAGGTCCTTCGACGCCCTGGTGTGCGGCGACGAGGTCGAGCACGGCAAGCCGCATCCGGAGCCCTACCTGCGGGGCGCCGAGCTGCTCGGCCTCCCACCGGAGGACACCGTCGCCATCGAGGACTCCCCGACCGGCGCGGACTCGGCCGAGGCGGCCGGCTGCCTGGTGCTCGTCGTCCCCAGCCACGTGCCGGTGCCCCCCGGGGAGCGACGAGTGGTGCGCGAGAGCCTGGTCGGTCTCGAGCCGCACGATCTCGCGGCCCTGCGCGTCTGAGACGTCCGCCTCAGGATTCGCTGAGAGCGATCGGACCGGCGTCGAGCACTGGCAGCGGCGGTGGCTCGTGTCCGAAGGCGGGGCACAGGGCCTGGAAGCTGCACCACTGGCACGACCACCCGGGGCTGGGCAACCACTCCCCGGTGGACCGCGCCGTCTCGATGGCGGCCCACAGCGCCTGCACCAGTCGCTCGGTCGCCCTGAGGTCCTGCTCGTCAGGTCGGTAGCTGACCACCTGCCCGTCACCCAGGTAGATCAGCTGCAGCAGGGTGGGTACGACGCCGCGCGTGCGCCACAGGACCAGCGCGTAGAAGCGCATCTGGAACAGTGCCTTGCCCTCGAACCCCACACCGGGGGAGCGACCGGTCTTGTAGTCCACCACCCGGATGGCACCGTCGGGGGCGATGTCGAGGCGGTCGACGAAGCCCCGCAGCAGCAGCTTCGAGTCGAGCAGGGCCTCGACGTAGAGCTCGCGTTCGGCCGGTTCGAGGCGCTGCGGGTCCTCCAGGGTGAAGTAGCGGCGCAGGCTCTCACGGCACGACGCCAGCCAGCCGGCGATGTCCGACCCTTCCCCAGGGTCGTCGCCGGGGGAGCGCTCGCCGGTGAACATCTCGGCCAGGGCAGGCTCCGCGTCGAGGACGTGCTCCCACGCGGCCTGCACCATGGACTCGGCCCGGTCGGGGGTGCGGTCAGCGGCCGGGAGGTCGAAGAGGTCCTCCAGCACCTTGTGCACCACGCTCCCACGCGTCGCGGCGGGCGAAGGCACCTCGGGGAGACGGTCGATGGTGCGCAGGCGGTACTTCAACGGGCAGGTGCGGAAGTCGCTGGCGCGGCTGGGGGAGAGGGAACCGAGGACGTCGACACCGTCGACCGGTGTGCCGATGCGAGTCGCGACCGGGGCCTCGTCCATGACCTCAGCGTAGGGGGCGGGTCCGACACGTGCGGTCCGCGCTAGCGTGGCGGCGTGAGCGGAGACCAAGCACCCGAGGGACCGAGCAGCAGATCTGCCCGGCCGGCGTACCCACCGGGCACCCTGCGCATCGGCTCGATCTACGGAGTGGACGTGCTGGTCCGCTCCTCCTGGCTGCTCGTGGCCCTGCTGATCGCCTTCCTGCTCGCCCCGCGCGTCGAGCAGGTCCAGCCCGGTCTCGGCGCCCTGAAGTACGTCGCCGGCGTCGCCTTCGCCGTCCTGCTCTACCTCTCGGTGCTGCTGCACGAGATGGCCCACGCGGTGATGGCCCAGCGCTACGGGCTCGGTGTGAAGTCCATCAGCCTGCACTTCCTCGGTGGGGCGACCGAGATCGACTCCGAGGCCCGCACTCCGGGCCAGGAGTTCAAGATCGCCGTGGTCGGACCACTGACCTCCATCCTGGTCGGGCTGCTGGCCCTGGCCCTGCTGACCGTCACGCCTGACGGGTTGCTGCGGCTCTCCGTGGAGGGGCTCGCAGGCGCCAACCTGATCATCGGCATCCTGAACCTGGTGCCGGGGCTGCCCCTGGACGGCGGCCGGGTGCTCAAGTCGCTCGTCTGGAAGGTCACCAGCAACATGCACCGCGGCACGATCGTCGCCGCGTGGGGTGGCCGGGCGGCCGCCGTGCTGGTGCTGGGCTGGCCGCTGCTCAACCGGGCGCTGTTCGGCAACGTGCCGGACATCTTCGACTACATCCTCGCGTTCATCATCGCCTCGTTCCTCTGGAGCGGAGCGACCGCTTCCATCGTCAACGCCAAGGTGCGGCGCCGCCTGCCCGCGCTGAGGGCACGGCCGCTCGCCCGACGGGTGGTGGCGGTGCCGACCGAGCTGCCCATCAACGAGGCCGTACGCCGGGCCCAGGAGGTCGGGGCAGGAGCCATCGTCGTGCACTCCGGTGACGACCGGCTCAGCGGCGTGGTCAGCGAGACCGCCCTGCTCGCCACCCCCGAGGACCGCCGCGCGTGGGTGCCGGTCAGCTCGGTCTCGCGCACCATCGAGGACGGTATGGTCCTCGGCGCCGACATTGCCGGCGAGGACCTGATCAAGGCCATGTCCAGCACCCCTGCTGAGGAGTACGTCCTGGTCGAGCCAGACGGCACGATCTTCGGTGTACTCGCCACCATCGATGTGGATCGCGCCTTCGAGGAGGGCGCTACGAAGTGACTGAGACAGACACGACAGCAACAGCAGCACCCGCATCCGGACCGGCACCCGCATCAGGTTCGCCCGACTGGTCCGGCGTACGCCGTGGACCGCTTCGACCGGGCGAGTGGGTGCGCCTCGTCGACGCCAAGGGGCGCCGGCACAACATCTGCCTGGAGGTCGGGAAGTCGTTCCACACCAACCGTGGCGGCCTCTCCCACGACGACATCATCGAGCGCGACGAGGGCTTCACCATCACGTCCTCCTCGGGGGGCGAGTACCTCGTCTTCCGCCCGCTGCTCAGTGAGTTCGTGGTCTCGATGCCGCGCGGCGCGGCGGTCGTCTACCCCAAGGACGCCGCCCAGATCGTGGCGATGGCCGACATCTTCCCCGGAGCACGCGTGGTCGAGGCCGGGGCCGGCTCCGGAGCGCTGACCTGTTCGTTGCTGCGGGCCGTCGGACCGACGGGTCGTCTCTCCTCCTTCGAGCGGCGTGAGGAGTTCGCCGACGTGGCCCGGCGCAACGTCGACCAGTTCTTCGGTGGATCCCACCCTGCCTGGCAGCTCACCGTCGCAGACCTGGTCGAGGCCCTGCCCGCCACCGAGGAGCCGGGGAGCGTCGACCGGATCGTGCTCGACATGCTCGCACCCTGGGAGTGCGTCGACGTGGTCGCCCAGGCGCTGACCGCAGGCGGCATCGTGGTGGCCTACGTCGCGACCACGATCCAGCTGGGCAAGGTCATGGAGACCCTGCGCGCCCACGGGGAGTTCACCGAGCCGCAACCCTGGGAGACCCTCGTGCGCGACTGGCACGTCGAGGGTCTGGCCGTACGGCCCGGGCACAAGATGAACGGCCACACCGGATTCCTGGTCACCGCACGTCGGATGGCCCCCGGCCACAAGGCGCCGGTGAAGAAGCGGCGTCCGGCCCCCGGTGCCTACGGCGTGGACTACGACGGGCCGCGACCGGTGGGCCTGGCCCCCCAGGCGGCCGAGGTTGCAGATCCGCAACGTGATTGACCAGACATTGCAGTAACCGCTCGGCATGTGGGATCGGCCGAGTAGGGTCGAAATCCAGATCTTGCCCACGGAGGTGGTTCGCGTGACTGACACAGGTGCCGAGCAAGGACCGACGACAGCCCAGCTGCTGAACCAGGTCTCCTTCCTGGAGGCCGAGGTGGCCGACCTGCGCCGCCGGGTGGCGGATGCCCCGGGCAGCTCCCGGGCCCTGGACCAGAGGCTGTTGGACACCCAGCGCTCGCTCGCGGCGGTGACCTCCCAGAACGAACGCCTCGCCACCACCCTGCGTGAGGCCCGCGACCAGATCATCACCCTCAAGGAGGAGGTCGACCGGCTCGCCCAGCCCCCGACCGGTTTCGGCACCTTCCTCAAGCGCAACGAGGACGAGTCGGTCGACGTGTTCACCGGGGGACGCAAGCTCCGCGTGAATGTGAGCCCCTCGGTCGAGCTGGACAGCCTGACCAAGGGGCAGGAGGTCATGCTCAACGAGGCGCTCAACGTCGTCGCCGCGCTGGAGTTCGAGCAGATCAGTGAGGTGGTGATGTTCAAGGAGCTGCTCGCCGACGGCGACCGTGTCCTGGTGATCGCCAACGCCGACGAGGAGCGCGTCGTACGCCTGGCCGAGCCCTTGCGCGAGATCACCCTGCGTGCCGGTGACTCGTTGCTGCTCGACGCGAAGTCCGGCTACGTCTACGAGAAGGTGCCCAAGTCCGAGGTGGAGGAGCTCGTGC
>JBKJON010000351.1:0-5309 GCA_046595715.1 Marmoricola sp. | reverse complement strand
GCGATCTGTGTCGGGTCGTATCCGAGTTCGGTGAGCACTTGGTCGGTGTGTTGTCCGACGGAGGGGGGGAGTTGTGCTGGCACTGGCTCTACTCCGGTGAGTTGGAAGGGTGCGGCGATGGTGCTGAGGCGCTCGTCCTCGGCGAACGCTATGACGAGCCCGTTGGCGCGGATCTGCTGGTCGTGGGGGATGTCCTCGGGGGTGGCGACGATGTCGAAGACGATGCCGTGCTCGCTGAGGAGCTTTTCCCAGTGGGTGCGGTCGTGTTGGGCGAACGCGTCGTCGAGGACCGCGATCAGGTCCTCGGAGTTGCGGAACCGGTCGGGTTTGGTGAGGAAGCGCTCGTCTTCTAGAAGGTCGGGCCGTTGGAGACAGTGCGCCAGCACCGGCCAGTGTCGGTCTTCGTTGAGGAGGGTCAGCAGCAGCCACTTTCCGTCGGCGCACTGGTAGTGCAAGCTCAGGGCGTTGAAGTGCTTCTCGCGGGGTGGTCGCGGGATGAACTCGGCGCCGCAGAGGGCGGCGGTGGCCATGTAGGAGTTCGCCCAGAGCCCGTTGGCGTGCAGCGATGAGGAGACCTTGGTGCCGTGCCCGGTCTGCTCGCGTTGGTAGAGGGCCGTGACGATGCCGGCGTACAGGGTCATCGCCGAGGGGTGATCGCCTTGACCGACGACGGCTCGGGCGGGCGTGGCGTCGGCTGAGGCCCGGACGGTGTCCATCATCCCTGAGCGGGCCCAGTACGACGTGGCGTCGAAGCCCGGCTTCGCGGCCTCGGGGCCGTTCTCGCCGTACCCGGTGAAGGAGCCGTAGACGAGCCGGTCGTTGAGCGCAGCCAGGGTGTCGTAGTCGATCCGGAGCTTGTCGCGGACCCGGAGCGGGTAGTTGGTGACGAACACGTCGGCCTCGGCGACCAGCTTGTGCAGCACCTGCTGGCCTTGGGGGGTGCCCAGGTTCAGGGCCAGTCCGCGCTTGGTCCGCGAGTCGAGCAGCCAGGCGTAGTCGTGCTCGGAGATGGGGTTGCCGGGTAGCTTGGGCAGCTGCCGGTAGGGGTCGCCCGCGCCTGGGGGCTCGATCTTGATGACGTCGGCGCCGAGGTCGGCCAGGATGGTCGCCGAGGCCGGGGCGGCGATGTAGCTCCCGCAGTCGATGACCTTCAGGCCGGTGAACAGGCTCATGACGAACTCCCTGGGGTCTCGTAGTCGTAGAAGCCGTGTCCCGACTTCACCCCGAGGCGGCCCTCCGCGATGTAGCGCCTCAGCAGTGCTCGTGGTCCTTGGGGGATGCCGTCTCGGTGGGCGGCGTAGTTCTCCTCGATGTCTAGGACGATGTCGAGGCCGACGTTGTCCATCGCGGCAAAAGGGCCGCGTCTGGCGCCGAGGACCATCGTGTAGAGGCGGTCGATCTCTGCTGGGGAGGCCACGCCTTCCTCGAGGACCATCAGGGCTTCGCGCTTGATCGCGGCCCAGATGCGGTTCTGGATGAAGCCCATGCTCTCGCCGTGCACGCGGAAGGGGGTCAGCCCGAACTGGGGGAGGGCCTCCATCAGTCGGTCGATGACCTCAGGGTCGGTCTGGCCACAAGACATCAGCTCGCACGCCGTGGAGGTGGGCGGCATGAAGAAGTGCATGTTGAGGACCCGTTCAGGGGCGCGGACCTCATCGATCATCCGGCTGGAGGGGTGCGAGGAGGAGTTGGTCGCCAGGATCGCGTCGTCGGGGGCGAGCCGGTCCAGATGGCCGAAGACCGGGATCTTGATGTCCAGACGCTCGGGCAGCGACTCCACCACCAGCCAGGCCTCGCCCACCGCCTGGGCCATGCTGTCGGTGAACTCCACGGTCCCCGGCGTGCTGCTGCCGACCTGCTCGAGCACCGCCGGCAGCTGCTCCTCGATGAAGGCGGCCGCCGACTCTCGTTGCGTCGCGTCGAGGTCGCAGACCCGCACGGTGCCGCCTCCGGTGGCGAACATCAGCGCGATCCGGCGACCCAGGGTGCCGGCGCCGATGACCGCGATCGGGCGTTTGGTGATGGCAGAGGAGGTCGTGCTCATCAGCGCTCCTTGAGATAGTTGTGCACGGGGACCGGGCGGTCGAGTGTGAGGTCGGTCAGGATGTGGCTGGCGCCGATGATCTCGCGGACGGGGAGGTCCGCCAGCGGTGCGGCGACGTGTTCGAACAGCTGCAACCGTGCCGGGCCCCTCCAGGCCTCCTTGATGACCAGGTCCTTGACGCCCGCGCGGACCAGGTCGCAGATCAGCGGCTTGCGCTGGTAGCCGCGAACGACCTTGACCATGTACTGCGGCACGCCGATCTGGGCGCGTGCCTCCTCCGCGTCGAGGGCTTGTTGCTTGTAGCCCATGGTCGCTGTCGCGACCCGCTCGGAGGTGACGTCCAAGGTGCCGACCAGCACGCTGTCCTCCACGCGCAGGCGCGGATCCCCCATGGCCTTGGGGAAGGCGCTGAGCTCGCGGCCGGCCACGGTGGCGCCGAAGTTGTTCAGGTACATCGCGTGCAGGTACTCGCCGTGCTCCTCACCGAGGCGCACCGGGATCGCGATGCCGCACTCGGTGTAGGGCCCGTAGGACCCGACGTCACCCATGTGCATGACCTCGAAGCGGACCAGTGGCTCGTCGAGCTCCAGCGGCTCGGGCACGACGGCGCGCAGCGCCTCGGCGTCGGTGCGGTAGGTGATGTTCAGGTACTCGCGGTCGATGAACCGGTTGGCCACCAACGGGTAGGGCGGTGCGGTCAGTGGTGTGGCGTGCGCCTTGGCGACGTCCTGGGCCCGCATCAGAGCCCCATGTCCTTCGCGATGATCGTCTTCATCACCTCGGAGGTGCCCCCGTAGATCCGGTTGACCCGGTTGTCGGTGTAGAGGCGGGCGATCGGGTACTCGTTGATGAAGCCGTAGCCGCCGTGGAGCTGCAGGCATCGGTCGATCACCCGGTGCGCCACCTCGGTGCAGAAGAGCTTCGCCGAGGCCGCCTCGGCGGGGGTGAGCTCACCGGCGTCGAGGGCCTCCAGGGCCCGGTCGGTCACCGCCTCGGCGGCGTCGACCTCGGCCTTGCAGGCGGCCAGCTCGAACTTGGTGTTCTGGAACGAGGCCACCGTCTTGCCGAAGATGATCCGCTGCTCGACGTACTCCTGGGCGAAGCGCACCGCAGCCGCGGCCTGGGAGTAGGCGGAGTGGGCGATCCCCCAGCGCTCGGAGGCGAGGTTCTTGCCGAGGTAGCTGAAGCCCTTGTCCTCCTCGCCCAGGAGGTCCTCGACCGGGACCTCGACGTCCTCGAAGGCGAGCTCGGCGGTGTCGGAGGTACGCAGGCCGAGCTTGTCGAGCTTGCGGCCGACCGAGTACCCGGGGGAGTGGGCGTCGACGGCGAACAACGAGATGCCGAAGCGGCGGTCGTCGTCCTTGGGTGGGCTGGTCCGGGCGGCCACGATCATCCGGTCTGCGTGCACGCCGCCGGTGATGAAGGTCTTCGACCCGTTCAGCACGTAGTGGGTGCCGTCAGCCGACACCTTGGCGGTGCTGCGCATGCCGGCCAGGTCAGAACCGGTGCCCGGCTCGGTCATCGCCAGCGCCCACATCTCCTCGCCGGTCACGAACTTCGGCAGGTAGCGCTTCTTCTGCTCCTCGGTGGCGAGCAGCTTGATGTAGGGCAGCGCCAGCAGCACATGCACCCCCGACCCGCCGAAGGTGACACCGGCGCGTGAGGTCTCCTCGTACTGGATCGCGTGGAACTTGTGCGTGGACAGTCCCGCGCCGCCGTACTCCTCCTCCACGCTGATACCGAAGATGCCGAGGTCGGCGAGCTTGGCGTAGAGCTCCTTGGGCACGATCCCCTCGGTGAACCACTCGTCATAGCTGGGGACCACCTCGGCCTGGATGAACGCCCGAAGCATCTGACGGAAGGACTCGTGGTCCTCGTCGAAAACCGTGCGCCGCATGGCAACCTCCACTGGTGAGACTAATTGTGCGTATGCCATATTCTTGCAACACAAAGTTAGATGTTGCAAGTCTGCGCGATTCTGGGTAATGTCCCACCACATGAGCCCTTCGTCACGTCCCTGCCATGTACCCCACCAGCAGGTGGGGCTCGTGGGGATGCGACCCAATGGAGGCAGAGAGATGTGCCATGAGTCAGACACCGCTTTCCCGTCTGCTCGGCGAACAGCCGAAGATCCGTCCCGACGCGCTGGCCGCGTTCCGGGTTGCCCAGCGCAGTTTCCTGGCGGGGAAGCGCCTGGAGATGCAGGACCTGGCCGCAGAGCTCGGCGTGAGCCGGGCGACGCTCTTCCGCTGGGTGGGCGCGAAGGAGCAGCTCCTCGCGGAGGTCATCTGGTCGATGGCTCGGCCGACCTTCGAGCAGGCGGTGAACGACGCCAGTCGCAAGCGGGGACCGCAGCGGATCGCGGCGGTGTTGAGCGACTTCGCCGCGGCATCGATCCTGTCCGAGCCCTTCATGAAGTTCGTGCAACGCGAGCCGGAGCGGGCGCTGCGCCTGCTCACCACCCGATCGAGCAGCTTCCAGGCCAGGCTGCTCGGGCTGATCGAGGTCCTGCTGCAGGAGGAGATCGAAGCAGGCCGGGTAAACCCGCCGCTGCCGCTGCACGACCTGGCCTACCTGATCCTGCGGATCACCGAGAGCTTCGTGTACGCCGACGCGATCGCGGGGGTCACCCCCGACCCGGCCAAGGTGCGCCAGGCCATCCGGGCACTCCTGCGCGACTGAGCGGCGGGTCCGGCACTCTCGAAGGATGGGCCGCGTGATGGGTCTTCCCGGACTCCGCGACCTCTCCAACCAGGTCGAGAGGCTGGCCCCTTTGGCCAACGAGGTGACTCACTCCGAGGAGTTCGCTCAGGCGGCGGCGCTGCTCACCAGCGTGAAGAAGGTCCTCCGCGGCGAGCTGAACAACCTCGCCGCGGGGGCCTGGCACGCGATCAACCTCCCCGCGGGCACAGACGTCCAACGTCTCAGGCAGCAGGTCGGCTCGCTCGACCGCGAGGTGCGGCTGCTGACCCTCGAGCTCCAGCAAGCACGCAAGGAGGCGAAACGACGTGGCCTCGATTCCCGGCCTGAGCACGATTGACCGCGTCCGCCGCGAGGTCGAGCGCAACGCACTGCGAGCGCGCAACGGCATCCGGATGGCCACCGGCATCGCGCGCACCGACGTCGGGTTGAGCCCCAAGGACGTGGTGTGGAGCCACGGCCGCACCGAGCTGTGGCACTACCACAGTGAGCAGGTCTCCCTGAAGCCTCCGCTGCTGATCATCTACAGCCTGTTCAACAAGAGCTACATCCTCGACCTGCGCCC
>JBKJON010000500.1:0-4128 GCA_046595715.1 Marmoricola sp. | reverse complement strand
GTGGGTCGAGACGTTGTTCACGATCGTGTTGTTGGTGATGTTCATCGGGTAGTTGCCCGACATCAGGAACCGGATGCCGTCGACATCACGCACAACGTCATCCAGGGCAACCTCGCCAACGACGACGGCGGTGGCATCCGGTTCCTGATGTCGGGGAACTTCCCGATGAACGTCGCCAACAACACGATCGTGAACAACGTCTCGACCCACGAGGGCGCGGGCGTGGCCATCAACGACGCACCGGACGTGCGCCTGGTCAACAACACGATCATGAAGAACACCACCACCGCGACGGCCGTGACCTCCAACGGCTCACCGGCCCCGGCCGGCGTCTCGACGTCGATGAACAGCGACCAGCTGCAGGCCACCCTCCCCGGTGCCAAGCCGTACAGCGACCCGGTGCTGTTCAACAACATCCTCTGGGACAACCGGGCCGGCACCCGCGCCGGGACCACGGTGACCGGGATCGGACTGGCCGGTGACACCAGTGCCGTCGACCACTGGGACCTCGGCCTGGCCGACGCACCCGACCAGCTGGCCCCCACGAACTCCGTGGTCCAGCAGGACGCGGGCCAGCACCCCTACGCCACGAGCGCCAGCAACAGCACGGCCAACCCGGGCGTGGTCTCGACCTACGACACCTCGGTGGCCTTCGCCACCTGGCGTCAGAACCCCGCCTTCGTCGACGCCACCCTGGTCGCCACCGAGGCCCCGGCCAACCTTCTCGGCAACTACCACCTGGCCGGCACGGCGCCGAACTGCAGCTCCCCTGCCTGCAACCTGGGCGCTGCGGCAAAGGGCTCCGTGAACGCGCCCGCGACCGACATCGACGACGAGATCCGTCCCGCCCTGGGCGGCTTCGACGCCGGCTCGGATGAGTTCGGGTCCTCGAAGACGGCCCCCCCGCCGCCCGTCGTCCACGAGTTCTCCTTCTCCACTCGTGGCTACAGCCCGGTGGGGACCAGTGCGACCTCCGCCAGCGACATCTTCCACTGGAACGGCTCGGCGTTCAGCAGAGAGTGGCAAGCGCCGCAGCAACTGTTCCCGCTCAGCCAGACCTTCATCGGGAACAACGTCGACGGCCTCAGCATGGTCGATGCCACGCACTTCTACCTGTCCTTCGCCAACAACCAGAACCTTCCGGGTCTGAACGGAGTCCAGGACGAGGACGTCGTCTACTACAACAACGGCACCTGGTCGATGTTCTTCGACGCCTCGGTGCGGGTGAACATCAGCTCCGACATCGACGCCATCCAGGTGGTCGGCAGTGGCAACGCGGCAACGCTGTACTTCTCCACTGAGGACGCCTCGGTGCCGAGGGGGGCCGGCGCAGCCAACTCGGGTGCCAACAACGACATCTACTTCTGGGCCGGCGGCAACGCCACGACGGCGACCCGGGTGATGGACGCGTCAGCCGCGCCGTACAACATCCCGAACTCGAACGTGGACGGACTGTCCTACGTCGACTCCACGCACTTCTACCTGTCCTTCAACGACCCGACGACGAACCTCCCGGGGCTCGGAGCGGTCCAGGACGAGGACATCGTCGAGTTCACCGCCGGCACCTGGTCGGAGTGGTTCGACGGCACGGCCAACGGCTTGACCAGTACCAATGCCAACACGGCCGAGCAGCGTGACATCGACGCCTTCTCGATCCCGGCCGCAGGTGGCACCCCGCCGCCGCCACCGCCGGGTCCCACCGGCAACGGCAACGGCAAGGTGGTGTTCTCCACACTCGGCAACGTCAACCCGCTGAACGGCACCACTCCGGTGCCAGGAACCGCCGACGACGCCGACCTGTACTCCTTCGACGGGACCACCACGACGCGTGAGCTGGACGTGACGGCCCTGCCTGTCGGCAACCTGCCGGCCTCGGCCAACATCGACGCCTACGACCGGGTCGACGCCACGCACTTCTACGCCTCCTTCGCCGACAACATGAGGTTGCCGGGGCTAGGGGTGGTGCAGGACGAGGACGTCGTCTACTACGACAACGGCATCTGGTCGGTGTGGTTCGACGGCACTCGTCAGGGACTCACCTCGGCCGCCCAGGACATCGACGCGATCAGTGTCTCCGGCAACACCCTCTACTTCTCCACGGCGGGCAACACCAACCCGCCGAGGGTCACTGGAGGGGGCACGGCCGACGACTCCGACATCTACTCGGTGAACCGCAACACCGCCCTCACAGCCGCGCCGAACTCCGTGCCCTTCACCCGGGTGTGGGACGCCACGGCGAACGGCGTGCCGAGCGCGGCCAACGTGGACGGCTACGTCCGGGTGGACGCGACGCACTTCTACCTCTCCTTCCGGCCGAACACCACCCTGCCGGGCCTCGGGGCGGTGCAGGACGAGGACGTCGTGTTCAACGACGGCGGCACCTGGGTCAACTACTTCGACGGGACCGCCCACGGGCTGACCGCCGCCGCCGCCGACGTCGACGCGTTCGACATCCCGTGAGACCCGGCTCGGCCCAGAAGGAGCAGGTGAGAGCAATGACCAACGAAGAGCTGACCGGTCAGATCCGGACGGTAGGGGGAAAAAGCATGGAGAAGATCCGAGTGGACCGCCGAGGGTTCCTGCACCTGAGTGGAGCCGCCGCAGCACTCGGCTCCGTCGCCTGGGCAGGCAAGAGCCTGTTCCCTGAGCCGGCCCAGGCCGCCGCGGGGGGCGGGGGCGCCCCGGACCTGTACCTCGGTGGCACCGACGGCTGGATCCACCTGCCGACGACCCCGGCCATCCCGCCGTTCCACCCGGACCCGCTGGCTCCGGCTGGCCTGACGACCTACATCTTCGGCTTCCGCAACCTGACCGGTCTCTTGCCCGAGCAGGTCCCCGCCCAGAAGTACAAGGCGCAGCACTCGGCCCCGCTCTTCTGGGCCAAGCAGTTCGACCCGGACAACCCGAAGGACTTCACGGTGCAGCTGACCAACCTCGGCCTGCACCTGCGTCCCGACCTGTTCGACGCGCACACCCTGCACTGGCACGGTTTCCGCAACGTCATCCCGTTCTTCGACGGTGAGCCGAGCGGATCGGTCTCGGTGCCGGCCGGGCGGACGTTCACCTACGCCTACCGCCCCCGGGACCCAGGGACGTACATGTACCACTGCCACGTCGAGGACGTGGAGCACGTGCACATGGGTATGACCGGCCTGGTCTTCGTCCGGCCGCTCAAGGGGGACAACTACCTCTACAACGACCCGGTCGGCACCCCACCCGCGCGCTCGACTCACTTCGACCGGGAGTTCGCGATGTTCTGCTCGGAGGTCTGGGCCGAGGCGCACTGGTCCGACGCGCACATCCAGCTGCCGGAGTGGACCGACTACCACGCGGACTTCGCCCTGCTCAACGGCCGGGTCTACCCCGACACCCTCGCGCCCAACGGGTCGATCGACCCGTTCAACCAGGTCGTCGCTCCCGACGGGGACCTGATCGCACCGGTGGGGCATCCGGAGCTTCAGTACCAGCCACACTCGTCCCTGGTCACCTGCAACGGAGGCGATCGGGTGGCGCTGCGGTTCGCGAACCTCGGTTTCCGCGAGTCGGCGATGACTCTCTCGGGGATCCCGATGCGGGTGGTCGGGCGGGACGCGACCCCCATGCTGGGTCGACACGGGACCGACACGTCGTACGAGACCGAGACCATCAACATGGGTCCTGGCGAGAGCTACGACGTGCTGTTCACAGCCCCGGCCTATCAGGGTCCCGGTGCCTACGACACCTACATGCTGTACAACCGCAACCTGCTGCGATCCAACAACCTGGCGCCCGGCGGGTTCGGCGGGCAGGCCACCGAGGTTCGGGTCTATCCGGGCTCGACTGTCAACGCCCAGAGCTACCCGAACGACTTGGGGGTCTGATCATGGTCACACTCAGCGCCTCACCGAAGACACGACGCGGGGCTCGTCGCGCTGCGGCGCTGCTCTCGGTCGCCACCCTGGCGGTCTCCACCGCGGCCCTCGCTCCGCACACCACGGCGGCCGCGGCCGACGTCCCGCGGGTCGGCATCGTGTGCACGCCGAGCGACGGGGGGGTCTCGGGCAAGCCGATCTTCAACCTCACCACGCAGACGGGGTACATCAGCCTCCCCGACGGGAACACCGCGTTCATGTGGGGCTACTCCCACGG
>JBKJON010000451.1:0-3894 GCA_046595715.1 Marmoricola sp. | reverse complement strand
GTGCGGGTGCTCGCGTGAGCGTGCGGATCGGCGTCGTCACCTTCCCGGGCTCCCTCGACGACGTCGACGCCCGGCGCGCGGTCCGGCTCGGCGCCGGCGAGGCGTACGGCGCGGCGCGCGTCGACGTCGTCGAGCGAGCCGGGGAAGGTGACGACCCCGATCTTCACTGGACCACGCGCACGTCGTAGTCCTCGATGACCGGGTTGGAGAGCAGGGTCGCCGCCATCTCGCGCACCTGGGCCAGCCGCTCCTCGGTGGCCTCGCCGTCGAGCTCGAGCTCGAACCGCTTGCCCTGCCGGACGTCGCTCACACCCTCGAAGCCCAGCCGCGGCAGCGCTCCGTGGACCGCCTTGCCCTGGGGATCGAGGATCTCGGGCTTCGGCATGACGTCAACGACGACACGGGCCACGGGAGGCCCCTTTCGCTCGGGTGGGACTGGCAGTGGTGAGTCTAACGAGCCGCCGCCCGGTGGCGTGTCCTAGGTGGTCGAGCCGCTCGGCGGGGTCGGGGTCTCGCCCTCCGCACCACCCGGCCCGCCCCGCCCCGGACCATCAAAGCGACCACCGTGGCCACCGCGCCCTGGCCCACCGCCCGGTCCGGTCTCGGTGCCGGTGATCGTGAAGTCCTTGCCGACCAGGACGGTCAGCCGCTCCCCCGCGCTGACGACGTGCGCCTCGTAGACGCCGTCGGAGTCGGTCTCGCTGCGCTGGATCGTCGCGTCGGGATACTTCGCCTTGACGGCCGCCTCGACCCTCGCCTTCATCGTGCCGGTCAGCGCCTTCTCATCGTTGCGCCCCGGCTCGGACGTGTCGCCGTTCGCAGCCGGCGGGCGAGCACCGCCCCCGGCTCCTTCAGGTCCGCCGTAGCCGTGTCGACCGCTGGCGCTGCCGCCGCTCTCGGCCGAGGCCGAGGACAGTGCCCCGGCCGCGAGGCCTCCGGCCACCAGCGTGACCACGCCCGCCGCGCCAGCGACCGCCACGGCCTTCCTGCGGATCCGGCCTGCCGTCGGCTCGGTGTTCTCGTCGTTCATCTGCCACCTCCATCACTCGGGATCCCCTGCGGGACACCCGGGAGTGAGTCCCGGGTGTGCCTCCACGATGCTGGGAGGTGCTGGGGTCACGGTGTGCGGAACCTGTCGGGAGGCTGGCAGTGAGAGCGGCGAGGCCCGGAGCCTGGGCGTCAGCGACGCCCGCGGAGCACGACGAAGCCCAAGGCGATGCCGAACCCGGCGATGGCCGGACCGACCACGGCCCAGTACGCGACCCCACTCATCCCGCTGCCCTTGATGATGTCGAGGCCCTGGAGGGTCCAGAGCAGCCCGACCGCGATCAGGAGACCGCTCAGCAGCAGCGCGACCATCCGACCCATCAGCTCTCCTTCGCGGTCAGGATGCGGGCGGCCTTGCGCAGGTCCCCCCGGACCGCGAACAGGCCGGCGCCGGTGGCCGCCCAGCCCACGGGACGCAGCAGGCCGCGACCATGCACGCCGAACGCGACCGCCACGGTGCAGCCACCGCCCTCCCGCGGGGAGAACCCCAGGGTCAGGTCGGCCTCGATCGCCTTCCAGCGACCGGTCTCGGCCCAGAGCACGTCGGTGTCCATCTCGGTGATCACCATGTCGGGGGCGATCCCGGCCGAGGTGAGATCGCGCCAGCGCATGCCCACCCGGGGCTCCCCCTCGTCGAGCATCTCCACGGCCCGCAGGGAGGACTGCCACTCCGGCCGGTTGCGGGGATCAGCGAGGTAGGCGAAGACGACGCCGACCGGCACGTCGTACTCGACGGTCGTCGTGAGCTCACCGCGCGCCATCAGAACCGCTCCCCGGTGAGCATCTCGAACGCCTCGACGTAGCGCGACCGCGTGCGTTCGACGACCTCGGGAGGCAGGGCCGGAGGAGCCCCACCCGACGACCGGTCCCACCCGCTCTCCTCGGAGAGCAGCCAGTTGCGGACGATCTGCTTGTCGTAGGACGGCTGGGCGCGGCCGGGGGACCACTCGGCGGCGGGCCAGAACCTGCTCGAGTCGGGGGTGAGCACCTCGTCGGCGAGCACGGTGGTGCCGTTGCCGGCCGGGTCGCCGTGCTCAGCGCTCTTGCGCGACCCGAACTCGAGCTTGGTGTCGGCCAGGATGATGCCGCGCTCGCGGGCCAGCCCCTCGGCCCGCGCGTAGACGGCCAGCGTCAGGTCGCGCAGCTCGGCGGCAGCGTCCGCGCCGATGTCACCGACGACGCTGGCGTAGGAGACGTTCTCGTCGTGCTCGCCCAACGCCGCCTTCGTGGCGGGCGTGAAGATCGGGGAAGGCAGACGGCTGGCCTCCTGCAGCCCCTGGGGGAGCGCGATGCCGCAGACCTCGCCCGTGGACTGGTAGTCCAGGAGCCCGGAGCCGGTGAGGTAGCCGCGCGCGACGCACTCCACGGGATACATCGCCAGCTCCTCACACACGATCGCGCGGCCCTTCACGGATCCGGGGACGTCGGTGGAGCGGACGTGGTTCGGCACGAGGTCGGCGAGCTGGGCGAACCACCACAGGGACATCCGGGTGAGGATCTCCCCCTTGTCCGGGATCGTGCTCTCCAGCACGAAGTCGAACGCCGAGATCCGGTCGCTCGCCACCATCAGGAGGCCGCCGTCCCCGAGTCGGTAGAGATCGCGGACCTTGCCGGAGTGGAGGTGGGTCGCGCCCTGGATCGGCGGCGCCTCGGGGATGTTCTGCACGTCGCCACCCTACAAACGCAGTCGCAACCGCGGGTGAGCACGTGAGCCGGCCCGGAATTGGCTCGGAATTGCTCGTGGGGTGTGCCGGCAGTAGCCGGCACACCCCACGAGTGGTCCTTGGGTCAGAGAATGGCTGAGATCGTGAGGATGGCGCTCTTGGTCGGCGCCGCGGCGTCGGCACTGCCACCGGCCATCGGGACGGCCGAGACGGCCAGGGCAACGGTGATCGCGAGAAGTGCGCCGCGGGTGATGCGGGTCCTGAAGTTCATGTGTGGGTTTCCCTCCCTGAGACCAAACCCCGCCGGTTCGGTGCTGTGTCTCTACTCTAGGACAATTGCGATGTTTTGTATATAAAACGGACACAAACTTTGCTTTGCGGTGTTTTGGGGCTCGCGAAGGGCCGCCCCAGATGATGAGCGGAGCGGCCCTCGGTACGGCGCGCTGGGCAGATTCAGCGCTACGTCCCAGGTGCCCGGTTCCGCGCCCGCACCCGGTGGTTGCGCACATCCACACGAGTCTGGCCGCCGATCGCTAGAGGAACGCGACCGCCCGGCCCGGACGGATGCACGGTTCTCCCGAGAGGGACCCGGACCGACGACGTGACGCCGGTGACGGTCAGAAGCGAGCAGCCTCGACCGTAGTAGACCGACAAGTTGCCCACAACCCCCTGAGTCCGCCGATGTAGGGACGATTGCCGTCCGAGGGTCAGAGGATCTCTCCGGGCGTGTACGACGCGGCGGCGGGATCGGTGGCCAGAGCAGCCTCCACCAGGCTCACGACGGACCCGACCTGGGCCCGGGCCGCTCCAGTGAACTCGATCGGGTCGGCCACCAGTGACTCGATCTGCGCCCGGTCGAGACCGAGCCGGGAATCCGCCGCCAGCCGCTCGAACAGGTCGTTGACCGCCAGGCCCTGGCGCATCTCGAGCGCCACGGCGACGGCGTGCTCCTTGATCGCCTCGTGGGCGGCTTCGCGCCCCACCCCGTTGCGCACGGCCGCCATCAGCACCTTGGTCGTGGTCAGGAACGGCAGGTAGCGGTCGAGCTCCCGCTGCACCGCCGCGGGGAAGACGCCGAACTCGTCGAGCACGGTCAAGAAGGTCTGGAAGAGCCCGTCCGTGGCGAAGAACGCATCCGGCAGGGCCACACGGCGTACGACGGAACAGGAGACGTCGCCCTCGT
>JBKJON010000385.1:0-5788 GCA_046595715.1 Marmoricola sp. | reverse complement strand
GAACATGCAGTCCCCACGAGTGAACGACACGAGCGACTCGCGCACGCACACATGACGCTGAGCATCATCCCGCACCTGCGCGAGTCGCTCGTGTCGTTCACTCGTGGGGACTGCATGTTCTACGGCTACAACCGCGTCCGCTTCCCGACCGCCGTTCCAGTCGGTGCCCGGATACGGATGTATGCGAACGTGGTCGAGGTACACGAGATCGAGGGCGGCCAGCAACTCACTCTCGACCTGCGTATCGAAGCCGACGGTCAAGAACGTCCCGGTTGCGTCGCCCAGGCAATCTGGCGGCACTACGACATCGACGAATCGGCACGATGAGGGTCGCGTCCTCTTGGTTGCCTCAACGTGGGGGGATGACTCGCCCCTGAGAACGCCTGGCCGGCCTCTCAGTCTCCCCGCCGGGCTCACCGTCGGGCCGCCCGGCGCCAAGCCGGGCTCTCCCAACGAGCTCAGCGACCTCTGTCAGTCGGGCGGTACGCACCCCCAGCCTGCGCTAATGGTTCAACGCGTACGCGAGAGCGCCTGCAAACCCAGCCGAGGTGAGTGACCCGAGAACGCGCGCTCGCACGGAGACACCACCAGCGGAAGCGACCATCACCGCGTCCGCGGCGTTCATTGCGACGGTCATGGTCATCATGCTCTGTTTGTTCTCAGTGCCTTCCAAGGTAAACACCAAGGCTCCAAGAACGGCCGTGCGAGTACCCCAAAGCCGCGTCATCGTCCGCACGTTGGGCTCGTCTGGCACGCCGTACATGGCGAGGAACAGACGCGGGGTAAGGGCCGCAACTGCCCCGAACGCGACGGATCCGACCCCCACTGCCTTCTGGATATCATCTGAACCAGCCATGATCTTCTCCCCGGCTCACTCGACGCGGCGCCGCGCCGCCTGAGTTCAGGCTACGGATTCACCGCGCATGGGTCCAGACGGTCAAGGCTGAGTCATTCTGGGTGGAAGGCCGCAGGTCTCAGACGCGTCCAGGGGTGCCCTCAATGGGCGCGAAGGCGCTCAGTTCCGGTGAGCGATCGTCTTCTACCTGGCCGCAGCAGCACTTCGTAAGGGGTCGGACGAAGCAGAGTCTCGCTGGTTGACGGCGGCGCTGACGCGGCGTCTGCGCCGGGCCACAAGATCCTCGCCCGGACGCAGGCATCACCCTCCGAACCCCGTCCCCCGGCTCTGGAGAATGGGGGCCACCGGCCGCCGCGTCAAAAGTCGGCGCGTTCGACCCCGCCCCTGGCCACCACCGGAGAAGCCGCAGGTCGGGCCCCGTGAGCGACCTGCGGCTTTCTTGTCCGCCCCGCCTGACGCGGGGCAGGCCCACTACTTCACCCGGACGATCTCTCCGCTCCGTATCCGGGCCATGTGTTCACGGACCTCCTTGCGGACCGTCTTGGCCAAGATGTAGAGCCCGAGCACGTTGGCGAGAGACATCGAGAAGATCATCGAGTCCGAGAATCCGATGACCGGGTCCAGCGAGAGCGCCGCACCGACCACGATGAACAGGCAGAAGATCACCTTGAACACGACTTCAGCGGTGGTGCTGTCGCCGAACAGGTAGCCGGTCGCCTTCATCCCGTAGTACGACCACGAGATCATCGTCGAGAACGCGAACAGGACGACCGCCACCGCCAGCACGGTCGGGAACCAGGGAATCACCGATTCGAAGGCCCTCGAGGTCAGCTTGACCCCACCCAGCTCCGAGGCGTCCGGGTCGTTCCAGGCACCGGTGATCACGATGGTCAACGCCGTCATCGTGCACACCACGATGGTGTCGATGAGCGGCTCGAGCAGTGCCACGAAGCCCTCGGTGGCCGGCTCGTTGGTCTTGACCGCGGAGTGGGCGATGGACGCCGACCCGATCCCGGCCTCGTTGGAGAACGCCGCTCGCTGGAAGCCGATCATCAGCACGCCGAGGAACCCACCGCCGATGCTCTGCGGGTTGAAGGCTCCGGTGATGATGTCGCCGAAGGCCCCTGGCACCTGGTCGATGCTGCCGATGATGACCACCAGGCAGGCCGCGACGTAGGTGCCGGCCATGAACGGGACGATCTTCTCGGTCACTCGCGCGATGCTCTTGATGCCGCCGATGATCACGGCGCCGACCGCCACCGCGAACACCAGGCCGATGACCCAGTTGATGTCCGCGAAGGGACTGTCCGGGCCCCCCGTCACCTCGACGATCTGAGCGGTGGCCTGGTTGGCCTGGAACATGTTTCCGCCACCCAGCGACCCGCCGATGCAGCACACGGCGAAGAACGCGGCCAGGAACTTCCCCAGCTTCGTGCTTCCGGTGACCTTGGCGACCCCTTCACGCAGGTAGTACATCGGACCGCCCGACACCGACCCGTCGGCGTGCTCGTGCCGGTACATCACCCCGAGGGTGCACTCCGCCATCTTGGAGGCCATCCCGAAGAACCCGGCGACGATGATCCAGAAGGTGGCACCTGGCCCGCCCAGGGAGATGGCCACCGCCACACCGGCGATGTTGCCGAGCCCCACCGTCCCGGAGACTGCCGTCGCCAGGGCCTGGAAGTGGGAGACCTCACCGGCGTCCTCCGGTTTGGAGTACCGCCCGCGGACGAGGTTGATCGAGTGCGGCAACGAGCTCAGCTGCGGGAACCCGAACCACACGGAGAAGAAGATCGCCGCCCCGATCAGCCACAACACGATCAGGGAGACGTCGGCGCCGAAGATGGAGACAGAGTAGAAGACGACGCTGACGATGAAGTCCGAGATGGGTCCGAAGTACTTGCTGACGGTGTCATCGATACCCAGCGGGACCAGGCCCGCACCGACGCTCACGGGACCACCGTGACCGGCACGGTCGTGTGCTGCACGACTTGGGAGGGGGTACTGCCGAACAGGGCCCGTTTGACCCGGCTGTCCCCGGTGCGGCCGAGCACGATGTGCACACTGCCGCGTTTCCGGGCGATCTCGATCAGCGTTTCGACCGGGTCTCCGTGCTGGACCAGGGTGTCCACGTGCACCCCCTTCTCGCGCGCCAGCGCGGCCATCGGCTCGACGATCTGATCGGTCGCCGCGGCGATCTCCTCGGCCCGGCGCGTGGAGCGGTGCTCGTTCTCCTCGGGGGTGTTGAAGGAGAACGGCGACCATGGGATCACGTGCACCACGAGCACGCTCCGGTCCAGCTCGTTCGCACGATCGGCCGCGAACTCGACCGCTCGCCTGCTCTGCTCACTCCGATCGACGCCGACAAGAATCTCTGACATGGGATCACCTCAACGGTTCAGGGGGGAGCGAAATGACTTTCGACCCTAGGGGTCGTCAACACGCCTGTCACCCATCGGGGGACGGCAGCCCCCTCGCCCCGACCCGTCCCAGGTTGGAGCTCCCCCGCACAATTGGCGGGTGCCAGAGCTGCCCGAGGTCGAGTCCGCGCGCCAGGTGATCGAGCGCTCAGCGCTGGGTCGGGCCATCGCCGAAGTAGACGACTCCGACACCTACGAGTGCCGCCCGCACCACCCCGGCGAGCTGGCCGCGGCGCTGACGGGCCGCACGCTCGTGAACGCCCAGCGACGCGGCAAGCTGATCTGGTGCGAGACCTCAGGTGCCTCCGACGACACCAGCCCTGGGCCGCTGCTCAGCCTGCACCTCGGCATGAGCGGCCGGATCCTGGTCACGGACCAAGACCACCAGGACGAGGGCGGCGACTACGAGGGCTCACGCCACGGCGGGCCTCGCAAGGAGGTGTGGTTCCGCTTCAGCCTCTACTTCGAGGACGGCGGTTCCCTGCGCCTCCTGGACAAGCGCAGACTGGGACGGGTCCGGCTCGACCCCGACCTCGACGCCCTGGGACCGGACGCCGCCGAGATCGACCGGAGGTCGTTCCGCACACGCGTGGGACGGGGTACGGCGCCGCTCAAGGCTCGCCTCCTCGACCAGTCCACCCTGGCCGGCGTGGGCAACCTGCTCGCCGACGAGACGCTGTGGCAGAGCCGGCTCGACCCCAACCGGCCCGCGGGCGACCTCAGCGAGGACGAGCTCGACGAGCTGCGCCGCCAGCTCCGTCTCGCCACCCGCCGAGCGATCCGTCAGGGCGGCGTCCACACGGGCGAGATCATCGAGCACCGGAAGGCCGGAGCTCGCTGCCCCCGCTGCGGTGCGGAGATGACGCGCGCCACGGTCGGGAGCCGTACGACGTGGTGGTGCCCGGTCGAGCAGGTCTGAGCCGGGTCTACAGACCCAGGTGGAACAGCACGCGGTCGGTGGCATGGCCGGGGGACTCCAGGGCCCCGCGGACGTCCGGCCCTTCGATGTCGCTGATCGCCGTCCCCCGGGGAAGGGCGGCCAGGTGTTCGGGGTCGGCGAGCCAGACGTGCCACCGCCGGTGCGCGAGCTCGGTCGCTCGAAGAGCGAGCGCGGGCTCTCGGAGTAGCGGACGCTGAAGCTGTGGGAGACGATGCGCACCCTCGACCTTCCCTACCGACCACTCCCGGTTGCCCCCTGCGGAGTGTCGCAGGTGTATTTCAGGGGTCGTGGCGCCCCTCTCCCCAGCACAGACCGAGTAGTCCACTTGGGCCATTTGCCTCGATTGCCCAATAAAACGGACATGCGCTCCCCATAGTGGGTGGGAGACACCACCGGGGTCGGCGCGGGAGGGCGTAATGAACACCAGGTCAGGCTCCTCGGGAGAAGAACGCAACGTCTTCGTGCTGTCGGGCGGCGCGGCGCGCGGCGCCGTACAGGTCGGGATGATGGACGTGCTCCTCGAGCACGGCATCGTCCCCCACGCCCTGGTCGGCACCTCGGTCGGCGCTCTCAACGCGGCCTTCATGGGTCACCGCCCGGACCGCGCCAGGGTCCAGGAGCTCAAGACTCGATGGCTTCAGCTCGGCACCCAGGACATCTTTCCCGGCGGCACCCTGACCCAGGTCGGACACCTGATCCGTCAGCGTCCCTACCTGTTCTCCTCGGCCGCCCTCACCCGGCTGATCGCCGACTGGGCGCCGGCCCAGAACCTCGAGAACCTGCCTGTCCCGGTGCGTGTCGTCACCACGCCGCTGGCCGGTGACCGGGCGGTCTACCACCGGCACGGGAACCTCGCGCAGCTTCTCCTCGCCTCGGCCGCCGTGCCGGCCGTCTTCGCCCCGGTGCACCTGCCCGCCAGCTGTGGTCACCCCGGTCTGCACGTCGACGGTGGGGTGGCCGACCTCGTCCCGATCAGCGGGGCCGCCGACCTGGCTCCCACCCGTGTCTTCGTCCTCGACGCCACCGTTCCTGCCCGCCTTCCTCGCGGGCGTACGCCGATCGACATCCTCGTCGCCAGTCTCGGGGTGGCCACGCGGGTGCGACCCGAACCGGACCTCGGGGCCCACGTCGCCGTCCACCGCATGCGCACGCCGGACCTCGGCGCCCGCATGACCGACTTCTCCCTCACCCGCCAGCACATCGCCGACGGCCGGGCGGCCGCCGAGCGCGTGGTCGAGGAGCTCGTGCGGGCCCAACAGACCCAGGTGCGCGAGGCCGTCGTACCGCGTCGGGGCAACACCCGGATCTGGGACCGGCTCTACCGCACCGCCTGATTCGCCCGGGCACACCCGGCCCGGATATTTCGGGTGGGTCTCGAGGGCGACCCCCTGACGTTGGCGGGTGTTGCCACGGGTCGAGAACGACCGGGATCCCCGGGCACCCGGGGCGGATTCGGGTCGTGGTTGCAACACGTGGCCGGTCTCATGGGTTCAGCAGGAGCTGGTTCATGAGTTCTTGCGGGCGAGCGTAGTCGAGGCGTTTGCGGGGCCGGTCGTTCATCTCGTGCTCGAC
>JBKJON010000373.1:0-4113 GCA_046595715.1 Marmoricola sp. | reverse complement strand
CTCCGGCTGGTCGCTCAGCAGGTCGGCGGCCCGGCGGTGGAGAGCAGCGGCCAGGGCCGGTGCGAGCGAGGCGAGCACGCACTCCTGGGCCAGGTCGTTGGCGAACTCGTAGTGGGGACCGGCCCGCTGCAGCAGGCCGGCCAGGGCGAGTGACTCGCACTGACGCACCGCGGTCAGCTCGTCCATGCCGACCAGAGAGGCGAGCAGACACGGGTCGAGCCGCCCGTGGAGCACCGATGCCCCCTGCACGACCTCCCGCGACAGCGGGTCCAGCCGGTCGACCCGGGCCAGCACAGCCGTGGCGAGGGACTCTGGCACCCCGGGCTCACCGGACCTGAGGGCCCGTAGGCACTCCACCACGCTCAACGAGTGTCCCGACGTGCGTGCCATCACCTCCTCGGCCTGGTCGGCCACCCCGGCCGCCGAGGCCAGGGCCCGCACCGCGTGGTCGGGCAGCCCGCCGAGGCGCACGTGCGTCGCCCGGTCGGAGAGTCGGTCCACGGTTCGCTCGTCCTCCTGGCGCACCGCGCCCACGAGGAGCACGGGCTCGCCCGACAGCCGCCCGGCGAGATACCCCAGCAGGTCGATGCTCGCGGCACCACCGTCCTGCAGGTCGTCCAAGCCCAGCAGCACCGGACGGACCCGGGCCAGGCGGCTGAGCACGGCTGCGACGGCGTCATAGACCCGGCGTCGCTCGATCGCCGGTGCGGCCGGCTGATCGGGAAGCACGTCGATGAGCGCGCCCAGCTCGGGCAGCAGCGTGGCCCAAGGGCCGGTGTGCTCGTGCAGCAGGTCCACCAGCTCCTCACTTCCGAGGCCGAGCAGGACCGGGCGCAGCGCGTCGACGTAGGGCTGGAGGAACAGCGACCGCTCGGCCGGGTGGCAGCGGCTCCGGAGCGCCAGGCCACCGGTCGACGTGGCCAGGTCGGCAGCGGCCCCGAGCAGGCACGTCTTCCCGACCCCGCCCACCCCCTCGAGGAGCACGAGGCCTCCGCCGCCGGCACACGCTGTCAGCCACGCCCGGTCGATCATGGCCAGCTCGGACTCCCGCCCGACGACGGAGGCACGCGTGCTCGACCGAGGAACTGCCCTCTCCGCCGCCTCGAAGGGGAGCTTCTCCTCGCGCAGGAGCGCGAGGTGCAGGTCGGAGGTGGGTGCGGCCGGGTCGATCCCCAGGTCGGCACGCAGACGGGTGGCCAGCCCGTCGTACGTCGCCAGGGCGGCCGCCACCGCCCCCTGGTCCGCCTGGGCGCGCATCAGGTCGCGGACCGCTCGCTCGTCGTAGGGGTCGAGCGCGACGGCCTCCGATCCCACCGCCACAGCCTCTCGGGGGTCCGAGGAGCTCAGGGCCAGGACGTGCCGGGTCTCGCGGCGCAGCTCGTCGGTGTTCCGGCGGAGGCGGACGACCCAGCCGGCGTCAGGCTCGTCGGGCAGCGCCGGCGGGAAGCCCAGCAGCTGCAGGGCCCGTCTCGCGGCCGCGGCCGCGAGAGCGGGCTCTCCCGCCGCCAGTCGCGCGGCGGCCTCGGTTCCGAGTGCATCCGCTTCGTCGACGTCGGTGGTGCAGCCGGCTGCGGTGAGCCCGTACGCCGCTCCGCTGCCGGTGAGGGCACTCGCGCCGAGCAGCCGGCGTGCACGGCTGACGAGGGTGGCGACGTTGGCGGCCGGGTCGGCAGGCGGAGTCGTGGGCCAGAGCGCCTCGGTGATGCGGTCGAGCGGGACCAGCCCGCCGCGCTCGGAGGCGAGGAGGGCCAGCAGCGTGCGTGCCTTGCGACTGCCCAGCTCATGACCGGTGAGCGTCCGCCCGTTGATCTCGACGGCCAGGACCGAGCAGAGGCGGTACCTCACCCTCTCGGCCATGTGGTCCTCCCGCGGACCAGTATCTCCCGGAAGCCCTGTCGGTGCCGTCGGGCAGGATGAATGCGTGCACCAGTTCAGCGAGGCGACGCGGCAGTGGTTCGCCGCGGCCTTCGCGGAGCCGACCGCCGCGCAGACGGGCGCCTGGGAGGCGATCGCGGCGGGGCGGCACGCCCTCGTGGTCGCCCCCACCGGGTCTGGGAAGACCCTCTCGGCCTTCCTCTGGTCGATCGACCGGCTGGCCACCCAGCCGGTGCCCGAGAAGAAGCTGCGCTGCCGGGTGCTCTACATCTCCCCGCTCAAGGCGCTGGCGGTCGACGTCGAGCGCAACCTGCGGGCGCCCCTCGTCGGCATCCGCCACACCGCGGACCGCCTCGGCACCGTGGTCCCAGAGATCCGCGTGGGCGTCCGCTCGGGGGACACCACCCCCCAGGAGCGGCGCAGGATCCAGACGACGCCGCCCGACATCTTGATCACCACGCCCGAGTCGCTGTTCCTGATGCTGACCTCGCAGGCCCGGGAGTCCCTGCGGGGCGTCGAGACCGTCATCATCGACGAGGTCCACGCCGTCGCCGGCACCAAGCGTGGCGCCCACCTCGCGCTCTCCCTCGAGCGGCTCGACGAGCTCCTCGACAAGCCGGCCCAGCGCATCGGTCTCTCGGCCACGGTCCGTCCGGTCGACGAGGTCGCCCGCTTCCTCGGCGGCTCTGCCGTGGTCGAAGTGGTCGCGCCGCCGTCGGAGAAGGAGTGGGACCTCAAGGTCGTCGTGCCCGTCGAGGACATGACCGAGCTCGGCGAGGAGGGAGAGGACGGTCCCCGGGCCGGCTCACTCTGGCCCCACGTCGAGAGTCGGGTCCTCGACCTGATCGAGCAGCATCGGTCGACCATCGTCTTCGCCAACTCACGGCGTCTCGCCGAGCGACTCACAGCAAGGCTCAACGAGCTGGCGGCCGAGAGGCTCGAGGCCGGGTCGCTCGAAGCCGGGTCGCTCGAAGCCGGGTCGCTGGTCGACGCGGAGCAGGGCGACTTCCCGAGACCACCCCCCGACCGAAGCCCGGCCGAGGTGATGGCCCAGTCCGGCCAGACCGAGGGCGCCGCGCCCCTCGTCGCGAGGGCCCACCACGGTTCGGTCTCCAAGGAGCAGCGCGCGATCATCGAGGACGACCTCAAGCGTGGTCGCCTGCCCTGTGTCGTCGCGACCAGCAGTCTCGAGCTCGGCATCGACATGGGCGCGGTCGACCTGGTCGTCCAGATCGAGTCGCCGCCCTCGGTGGCCAGCGCCCTGCAACGGGTGGGGCGAGCGGGCCACCAGGTCGGCGAGATCTCGCGCGGCGTGCTCTTCCCCAAGCACCGTGGCGACCTCGTCCCCTCGGCGGTCACCGTCGAACGCATGCGCACCGGCGGCATCGAGGCGCTGCACGTGCCGGCCAGCCCTCTCGACGTGCTCGCCCAGCACGTCGTCGCCGCCACCTCGATGGACACCTGGGAGGCCGACACGCTCTTCGACGTCGTACGCCGTTCGGCACCGTTCGCCACCCTGCCGCGCAGCGCGTACGACGCGACGCTCGACCTGCTCTCCGGCCGCTATCCCAGCGACGAGTTCGCCGAGCTGCGCCCGCGGCTGGTGTGGGACCGGGTCTCCGGCGAGCTCACCGGACGGCCCGGCGCCCAGCGGCTGGCCGTGACGAGTGGCGGCACCATCCCCGACCGCGGGCTTTTCGGGGTCTTCCTGGTCGGCGCTCAGTCGACATCGGGCTCCGCCCGTGGGCAGTCGCGGGTGGGCGAGCTCGACGAGGAGATGGTCTACGAGTCGCGCGTCGGTGACGTGTTCACGCTCGGCACCACCAGCTGGCGCATCGAGGACATCACCCACGACCGGGTGCTCGTCTCCCCCGCCCCGGGCCAGCCGGGACGGCTCCCTTTCTGGACAGGCGACACCCTGGGCCGGCCCGCCGAGCTCGGTGCGGCGATCGGCGCCTTCACCCGTGAGGTCTCCGCGATGACCCGCGAGGAAGGCATCGCGCGTGCCACCGCGGCCGGTCTCGACGAGTGGGCGGCCGACAACCTGGTCTCCTTGATCACCGAGCAGAAGGAGGCGACCCAGGTCGTCCCCCACGACCAGCAGCTCGTGGTCGAACGCTTCCGCGACGAGCTCGGCGACTGGCGTCTGGTCCTCCACTCCCCCTTCGGCACCCCCATCCACGCACCGTGGGCGCTGGCGATCAACGCCCGGCTGCGCGAGCGCTACGGCATCGACGG
>JBKJON010000126.1:0-3106 GCA_046595715.1 Marmoricola sp. | reverse complement strand
CCGAACCCGGCGCCGTGCACCCAGGTCCCGTGCGCTTCGACGGTGACGACCCTGGTCGCTGCGTTGTGCAGCAGCTCGCGGTCGTGGCTGATGAACAGGATCGTCTTGACCGACTCGCGGATGCGGCGCTCGAGCCAGATCTTGCCGGGTACGTCGAGGAAGTTGTCCGGCTCGTCGAGCAGCAGCACCTGGTCGGGACCGGCCAGGAGGTACTCCAGCACCAACCGCTTCTGCTCGCCGCCACTGAGGGTGGCGAGGTCGCGGTACTTCACCTTCTCGAAGGGCACTCCGAGCGCCGAGGTGCAGCAGGTGTCCCAGACCACCTCGATCTCGTAGCCGCCCGCGTCCGCGAACTCGGACAGCGCCGTGGCGTAGGACATCTGCGTGCGCTCGTCGTCGACGTCCATCAGCTTCAGCTCCAGCCGTTCGACCTCGACCGCGGCCGAACGGACGCGCGGAGGGGACACCGACATGAGGAGCTCGGCGACCGACGTGGAGCCGAGACCCACCATCTGGCGCATCACCCCGAGCCCGCCGGATCGCGTCACGGCCCCTTCGTGGGGCACCAGGTCGCCGGTGATGATGCGCAGGAGGGTGGTCTTGCCGGCACCGTTCGCGCCGACGAGCGCGACCTTGGCCCCCTCGCCCACCCGGAACGACACGTCGTCGAGCAGGACGCGACCGTCCGGCAGCTCGTAGCGCACTCCGGCTACCTCGACGTGGCCCATGACCGCATTCTCCGGACTACGGGCCCAACCCGCCAATCGTTTCCGGCCTGTTCCAGCGGTCATGGTCCTCTCAGGTGGCCACACGGACCCATCAGTCGGCTCACAGCCTGCTCACAGGAGCCGCCTCCAGAGTGAACCCATGACCGATTCGCAGCAGCCCGGAGACCGCGAGCACCAGGTGCGTCGTACGACCTCCGCCCGTCGAGTCGTGGTCGCGACCGGCGCCGTCGGCGCCCTGGGCGCCGCCGTGGCGATCGGTGTCGGCACCCAGACGGGCGGCACCAACGCCAGCGAGCAGGACGACCAGGCCAACCTCGCCCGCCAGGGGACCACCGCGACGACCTCACGCGCCCGCGACGGCGAGGGCGGCGGCGTGACCCGCCAGCGCCGGCCGGCCCGGCAGAGCGCCCCCCAGAACCAGCTGGCGGCACCCGGTGGGGCGGGACCGGCCCAAGCCGCTTCCGGTGGCTCCTGACTCCATGCTCCACAGACACGAGAGGACATCACCATGATCGAGGACACCACCAGGGCTGCCCGCCTCGGTGACCGAGCGCGCACCAGCCGCAGGGTCGCACGCGTCCGTGCGCTGCTCGTCGGCGGCGCCGTGGCCACCTCCCTGGCCGCCACGGGAGCCATCGTGGTGGTGGCAGCCGACGGCGGCAGTGCCGCCGCCACCGCTTCCGGGACGTCGGGGTCCGCCAACAGCGGGTCCACGAGCAGCACCACCGGCTCGAGCACGACCTCCTCGTTGGCCTCCTCCGGCCACGGGAGCCCCAGCAACGCCACGTCCGGCGGTTCGTGATGGGCACCGTCGAGCTCGCGGCCCACGACTGGCAGCTCTGGAGCACCACCGGCAGGCTCGTCGTCACCGACGCGAGCACGCTCCCGGAGGCGATCGCGCTCGTCGAGAACGAGCTGGCCGACATCGAGCAGGCGTGCTCCCGCTTCCGGTCCGACAGCGAGCTGATGACCCTCACCCGGGACAGCGAGGGTGCAGCGGAACTCAGTCCCCTGCTGGCCGAGCTGATGGCCGCCGCCCTCCTGGCGGCCCGCGAGAGCGACGGCGCCGTCGACCCGACCCTGGGCTCGGTCATGGCCGGCCTGGGCTACGACCGGGACATCACGGCGGTGCGGGTCGGCGGCAGCGGACCGGTCGTCGTCCGGCGACCTCACGTCGGCTGGCGCTCGTTGCGGCTCGACGGGTGCCGGCTGACGATGCCTCCCGGTACGCAGCTCGACCTCGGCGCCACGGCGAAGGCAGTCGCGGCGGACCGCTGCGCACGACTGGTCCACGAAGCGCTCGGTACAGGCGTCCTGGTCAGCCTCGGGGGTGACATCGCCACGGCCGGCGCCGGCCCCGCCGGGGGCTGGCAGGTGACGGTCCAGGACCTGCCCTCCGACGTCCCCCAGCAGATCACCCTGCACGCGGGGGCAGCGATCGCCACCTCCAGCAGAGTGCGACGCACCTGGGTCCAGGCCGGAGAGCCGCGTCACCACCTGGTCGACCCGGTCACCAGCCTCCCGGCCACCGGTCCGTGGAGCAGCATCACCGTGGTGGCGCCGACCTGCCTGCGGGCGAACACCGCGACGACGGCGGCCATGGTGAAGGGTGACGGCGCGCTGGCCTGGCTGCGCAGCACCGGCCTTCCCGCTCGCCTCGTCTCCGCGCGCGGCAGGGTCACCCTCGGCGGCTGGCCCCGGGCGGTGGCGGCATGACCGAGGCCCTGTGGGCGCTCGGCCGCGGCACCGGCGTCGTCGCGCTGGTGATGTTCACCGTGACCGTCGTCCTGGGCATCGTGTCCCGCTCGGGTCGCCCGGTGGCCGGGCTCGGCCGGTTCGGACTGGCCGAGCTCCACCGCACCGCCGCCCTGACCGGCGTCGGCCTGATCGCGGTCCACCTGGGCTCCCTGTTCTTCGACCCCTACGCCCAGCTGAGGCTGGTCGACTTCCTGGTGCCCTTCGTCGGCACCTACCGTCCGCTCTTCCTCGGGCTCGGCACCGTGGCCGTCGACCTCCTCCTCGTGATCACGGGCGTCAGCCTGTTGCGCAACGCCGTCGGCCCACGCGTCTTCAAGGCGGTGCACTGGCTCACCTACGTGCTGTGGCCGGTCGCCCTCGTCCACGGTCTCGGCACGGGCACCGATGCCGGTTCGCTGTGGATGGATGCCGTGGCCGTGACGTGTTCGGCCGCCGTCGCCTCGGCCCTGGCCTGGCGCCTCCTCCCGTCGTACGCCGAACGAGGGCGCGTGCGCGCCGCAAGGGTGGTGGCCCGATGACCACCGAGCTGCTCGTGCAGGCCCCCACAGGCACCAACCGCCTGCTCGGCCCCCCGCCCGCCCTCCCGATGCCCCATCTCGACGGCGAGCGGCTGATCGCGC